>CALACF010000530.1 GCA_937890245.1 uncultured Flavobacteriales bacterium | reverse complement strand
GTCAACGATCGTGTGTTCGCCGCGCTCGATGGGCACGGTGAAGTGTCCGGCTTCAAATCCTTGCACAGCTTGCTGTGGTCGGCCGGCCTGCAACAGGCCAATCGCGCCCAGTTCGTCGATGCCGAGCTGCGGGCGCGTTTCGACGAGCGGAACAACATAAAGATTGCCAGTGATTTGACGGAGGCGGGCGTCGGTGTAATATTTGGCGTCCCTGGGCTCAAGACGCATTCGAAGCTCGTGCTGATCAAGCGCGGCTCTTCCCGTCACATCGCCTATATCAGTTCCGGCAACTTCAACGAGTCCACGGCGGGGGTCTTCAGCGACCTCGGATTGTTGACGGCTGACCGGCGCATCACCACGGAAGTCGCTGCCCTATTTGAGTTCTTCGAGCACAACTATAAAGTGGGGGTCTTCCAACATCTGATGGTCTCGCCCTTTAATATGCGCAGCGGCCTGGAGCGCCTGATCGACTTTGAGATCGTCGAGGCGCGCGCGGGACGCCAGGGCCACATCATTATCAAGTGTAACAACTTGGTTGACCCCGCCCTCATCGAGCGACTGTATGGTGCGAGTGAGGCTGGCGTGCGCATCGATTTGATCGTTCGTGGCATTTGCTCACTCCTTCCGGGCGTCAAGGGCTTGAGCGAAAATATCTCTGTGCGCAGTATTGTTGGGCGCTTCTTGGAACACGCGCGCGTTTTCGTTTTTGCTGGCGCTGGCAAGCCTTCGTATTTTCTTTCGAGCGCAGACCTTATGACGCGCAATATTGACCAGCGCATCGAAGTAACGGTACCCTTATACGACAAGGCCCTGCGCGATCAAATCAACCGGTTTCTCTCCCTGCAACTCGCGGACAACACAAAGGCCCGCATTATTGACAAGGACCAGCGAAACCATTACGCAACCGGATCTGATGGCGGTGACCGGGCGGTCAACGCCCAGGATGCGATGTACGCGTATTACGAAGAACAAGCCAAATCATGAGGTTGGCTGCCATCGACATAGGATCGAATGCCGTGCGCCTTTTGGTCGCAGATGTGTCCATGCGTGATGGTGCACAGCGCACCGAGAAGATTACATTGACGCGCTTGCCCATCCGACTAGGGGAGGACGTGTTTTCTGCGGGGGTCGTCTCAGAAGAAAAGGTCGAGAAGCTCGTGCTGGTCATGCAGGCCTTTGCCCATTTGATGGAAGCCCTCGAGGTTGAGCATTTCAAAATTTGCGCAACTTCTGCGATGAGGGAGGCTGAAAACGCTGATCAAATCGTAGAACGCGTGCAAAAGAAAACGGGCCTGCTCATCGACGTGATCGACGGCAAGCGCGAGGCCAAGTTGATTTTCCGAAACTTCGGGGTTTCCCTGCTCGATCCCCGGCGGAGTTATTTGTATATCGATGTGGGTGGCGGCTCAACTGAACTCAGCTGGATTCAAGGCGCCAAGCGCCAGCACTCCAAGTCCTTCAAAGTGGGCGCCGTGCGCGCCTTGCAAGGTGAAGTCCAGGACAAAGTCTGGGACAAGATCGAGGCCTTTTTAGAAATGCGTCCTACGGGATCCATCATAGCGATTGGCACGGGGGGCAATATCAACCGGATGGCGCGCCTCGCCGCAGCGAAGCGCCATGTACCCATTTCGCTGAGTAAACTCGAATCGGTCCACGCAAACATCGCCTCGCACAGTTACGAGCAGCGTCTCACCCTTCTCGGAATGAAGCCGGACAGGGCTGACGTCATCGTGCCAGCCGGCGAGATTTACCTGCGCATTATGAAAATGGCGGGCGTCGATCAAATCATCGTGCCCAAGGTCGGCTTGGCAGATGGCATGCTACTCGAGCTCAGCGCTTCAATTTAAAGCCGCGCCTTAAGAAAACTGTTCGTCTCAAACCAGCGCTTGGGCTTCAGTACGATTTTACCCGAGCGATCGAGCAAGAAGTAGGTCGGCGACTGCGTGATTTTGTAGTCGTCCGTCACAGGTGCATCCCAACCCTGGAGCTGTGACACGTTCTCCCACGGGATGCTATTGTTTTCGATGGCCCCAACCCAAGCCGAGTGGGCTTGATCTACGGACACGCCGATCATTCCGAATCCGCGCGTACTGAAGTCTTGGTACATGGGAACGAGGTTTGGGATTTCTTGCTCGCATTTGTGGCACCAAGAGGCCCAGAACATCACCAGGGTGTACTCGTGTTCGGAGCAGTAACGCATCAGGTCGACCATCTGGCCATTGGGGTTGGCGATGTTGAAGTTGGGCGGGGTTTTGCCTACCTGAAGATTGATGATGCCCTCAGCCCGCTGGCGGATGACATCGGTTAGATTGGCGCCGCAGTCCTCGTCAAAAATGTAGTTGTCGAGGATGTATTGGCATATCATCTCCTTGCCCGTATTGTAGAATCCGTCGAGCATGTTGTAGAGCGCGAACTCTAGCACGACTGGGTTTTCCTCGACGGAGGCTTTCACCAAGTCGATGCACGACAGGAAGCCTTGTTCGGTTCCGCCCGAGAAGGTGCGCATGAAGCTCTGGATGCGGTCGGGCAAGGCCATCGAGCGCACGAGGGAATTGTCGCTCATGTCGATGTCGTTGAAGAAGCTGCCGCGCTCGCCGGTGAACTTGGCGTTCTGCCAGCCAAGATATTTGGCCAGGTATGTTCCGGGGTTCTGGTCGATGAAGCTGTGCTGGGTCCGGACCAATTCAGCTTCCTTTTCCGCAATCTGAGCGTCGATTGCGACTTCGTTTCCCTTGCGTTTTTTTCGCAGCGAACGGATGCCGTTGTTGATCGCTCCGGAGGCGCCGTTGTAGGCGTACCAGGCTGTGTTTTCTACAGAAGTCGTCTGTGCCGCGGTCATGCGGGCGTTGCTGTATGCCAAATGGACTTCGGGCTCATCGGGGTTGAGGATGAAGTGGGTGGTCGATTTACTGCGCTTGAGCCCCAGTCCGTAAAAACCACGGCTGATTTCGATCTTTCCGAAGTTGAAGCCGCCCGCTTCGATTCGTGTCGAGTCAATGACGGCATTGTTGCGGCCCTCCGTTTCGAAGAGGTAGACCATCGCAGCGGCAGATTTCACTGATCCGCTCAGCTGGACCATTCCGGTTTTGTCTCCGCGGTTCTGGTCATTGGTGCCCTCCTTGAAGTTGGGGTTGATCAGAGAGCCGAGCACTTGAGGCCCGCCTTGTGTGGCTGCTTGCATTGCGGGCGCGGCTTGCATTGCGGGCGCGGCTTGCATTGCGGGCGCGGCTTGCACCGTGGGCGCTGCTTGCACTGTGGGTGCTGCGGGCGCCGAGGCAGGCGCATCAGCACTGCTGCAGGCCATCAAAAGGCCC
>CALACF010000529.1 GCA_937890245.1 uncultured Flavobacteriales bacterium | reverse complement strand
GTTGTCGATGTGGCGCCGCTCATGGCGGCTGGCGCCCTTGGAGCTTCTGGCGCCCTTGGAGCTTCTGGCGAACTGGGCTACCGCGTGAAAGCTCGCTCGAGCACATCGTGGGGCCCGCGGCGACTGAAGCGCACGACGACATGGACGGCCCGAGGGGTCGTGTTCAGTGGGGGCGTCCTCGGTACAGTCCGGCTGCTGCTCAGGCTGAAGACCCGTTCACTAGGGAACTTGTCGGATCGATTGGGCTGCGATATCCGGACAAACAACGAAACGATCGTCAGCGTCAGCTCGTTGGATGACAGCCGCGACATGTCCAAGGGCGTGGCGATCGGAAGCCTGCTGCACGCCGACGAAAACAGCCACCTCGAAGTCGTACGATATGCAGACGGCTCGGACTTCTGGAAGCTGCTGCACCTTCCCGTTTCGGTGGGGCGATTCCTGCGGAACCCCGTGCGATACCTGCGCATCTATGCGCGCCCTTGGTCCCGCCACACCGCCGTGCTGCTCTTCATGCAAACGCTGGACAGCACCCTGCGCTTCAAGCTCGGTCGCGGGCCTACCGGGCTCCGGTCAAAACTCAGCACCGGCGCTGCCCCATCGCCCAAGATCCCAGCATCGGCCGCGCTGGTTGATGCCTATGCAGCAGAAGTTGACGGCAGCGCCACCAATTTCGCACTTGAAACCCTCTCGGGCATCCCTTCAACGGCACATATCCTAGGTGGCGCCGTCATGGGTGACTCCCCCAAAACGGGCGTCATCGACAGCAACAACCGGGTGTACGGTTACCAGAACATGCTCGTCATTGACGGCTCCATGATTTCGGCCAACCCGGGCGTGAACCCTTCCCTGTCAATCACGGCGATCGCTGAGCATGCCATGGCCCACGTGCCTTTGCATTCCGCCTTGAAGTAACGTAATTTCCTTTTCGCCCCCACTTCCGCAGCGCATCCAGGACCCGTTCACTTTCGGTTCTTACTCATTCGCGGCCCAAGGCGCTCGATCTTCTGATTTTGAACAATTCGAGGAAGCGGTTGACGACAAGCTGTTCTTTGCGGGAGAGCACACAAACCGCGACTACCGAGGCACCGTGCACGGCGCCTACGACAGCGGCCTTCGGGAAGCAGAAAAGATTGCCGATCTCCTGTGCTGATTTAACTTCGCATGGTGAAAGCAAATATTTTCCAGGGCGTCGAGAAGAAAAACAGGCGGGCAGCTGACGTAGCCGCTACTGACGCCAAGGCGTTTCATGCCGTGGTGGACTCGCGTCGAAGTGTGCGGGTGTATGCCAATGACCCCGTGCCCCAAGAGGTCGTGGACGCTTGCCTGGATGCCGCGTTGAAAGCGCCGAACTCGTCCAACATGCAGACGTGGGAGATCCACCATGTCGTGGACCCCGTCAAGAAACAGGCGCTGATTGAAGCGTGTCTTTCGCAGCCCGCTGCAGCCACAGCCCCCGAATTGTTTGTCTTTGTGGCACGACCTGATTTGTGGAAGCGAAATGCAGGGTGGATGCTCGAATTGTTGAACGCCCAACCAAAAGTACCAGCCGCGGCATACCAGTACTACAAGAAAATTGTGCCTCTGGCGTATTCACAGGGGCCATTCGGGCTGCTGGCTCCGTTCAAGTGGCTCTTTGTCAACTTACGAGGCTTGCGTAAGCCAACCCCGCGCGGCCCCATAGGAAAGAAGGCCGTGCTGGCCGTGGCCGAGAAATCATCAGCCCTGGCCAGCGCCCATTTCATGCTCGCCATGCGCGCACACGGCTTCGATACCTGTCCGATGGAGGGCCTGGACAGCTTGCGCGTCAAGCGCATCCTGGGTCTTCCACGCGCAGCAGGCATCACGATGGCAATCTCTGCCGGGCGCCGCGCCGAAGAAGGCGTTTACGGGCCTCGCCTTCGCTTCGACGCCAAGCACTTCGTCTTCCGGCATTGACAGCCGCCAAGGGCATCTGCCTTCTAAGCCGACGGTTTCGGGTTCGAGCCCCGACGGGTCTGCTCGCTCACATTGGAAGCCCCCACCCGTTTTGGTTTGGGGGCTTTCTTAAAGGCTGCAGGGCCTACCACGCTCTGTTGGCCGACACAAACTTCGGTTGACACCGTACTATAGCTCTTGAAACTATTAATCCTGGTTTAGTATTATTACAGGGATATCACTCCCCCCCCATTCAAGAACTCCAGGATGGTCAATCTTATAATATTTGGTCATAAAGACCGCGTCTTCACTTCTGCCGCTTAAAATAGGATGGTGTTCTAAAAGTTTAATTATAATTTTTTGACTACTATGAGGGAAAGATCTAATCAATACAATGGCTTTGCAGTTGTCTACTGTTACATGTAAACCAGTATTAAAGAAGTCTTCCTCAGGGACATTATGGTCTGTGAGCAGAGGAATGTCACTCTCTTGGACACCGTTCTTAATGTTTTGGTTATTTTTCATTGTGTGTGTTTCCATGCAATATACTGTTGCCTTTGATTTCAAATCAAACTTTCTCAGAAATAGATATGGTTAAATCCTCCTCAAACTTATCGGATTTCCCGCCCCGTTTCTCCACCTTCAGGATTTTCATTAAAATCCCCATATTTTGTAGTTATCACGCTCTTTACCGATA
>CALACF010000528.1 GCA_937890245.1 uncultured Flavobacteriales bacterium | reverse complement strand
CGAACCCGCGACGTATCTTTCGAACGCATTTGAAACCGCCGCTTCAACATGAAGAAGATCCTATTCGCATTGCTCTTGCTTGCGACCACCACCGCCTCCCTTTTCGCGCAAATCCACGACCCCATCCAATGGGAGCACGCCCTGTATGACAACGGCGACGGAACATTTGAGCTTGTGCACACCGCCACGCTCGAGGATAAATGGCACATTTACTCTCAGGATCTCGACCCCAACGACGGCCCTATTCCTACCTCGTTTTACTTTGAAACTGAAGGCATTGAGTCGGATTCCGTAGCCCACGAGTGCACCCCGATTTTCGAGTACGACCCGAACTTCATGATGGACCTGAAGTTCTTCGGCGGCACCGTGAACTGGTGGCAGACCGTGGCTTTCTCCGCCGCCGTGCCCGACACCCTCAAGGGCTTCAAGTACTTCATGGTTTGCGACGACAGCATGTGTTTGCCGCCGGACGAAGTGCCCTTTTCCGTTGCAATTTCCGATGCCAATCCAGCCAGTGATCTCCCTGAGTTTTGCTCGGAAGACGCCGCGCACGGAACCGAAGTGTCTGCTGGCGCACCCGCCGACCAAAACGACACCAAGAGCAACGGCATCCTGATGCTCTTCTTCCTGGGCATGGGCCTGGGCTTCGTTGCATTGCTAACACCATGTGTGTTCCCGATGATCCCGATGACCGTCAGCTTCTTTACGAAGCAGTCAAAAACAAAGGCCCAAGGCATCCGCAACGCAGGCATTTACGGCCTCAGCATCATCACCATATACACCGGGCTCGGACTGCTGATCACGGCGGTATTTGGCGTGGACGTGATGAACGCCATTTCGACCGATCCGATCTTCAACATCTTCCTCTTCCTGTTGCTCATCATATTCGGTGTCAGCTTCTTGGGTGCTTTTGAAATCCAATTGCCACAGAGCTGGGGAAGTAAAATGGATCAAAAAGCCGACAAGGGCGGACTGATCGGCATCTTCTTCATGGCAGCCACCTTGGCCATTGTCTCCTTTTCTTGCACGGGGCCGCTGATCGGCAGTGCTTTGGCTGGAGCAGCGACCGGTGAGTACGGCGGCCCGATTGCTGTCATGTTTGGCTTCTCCCTGGCCTTGGCCATTCCCTTCAGCTTGTTTGCAGCCTTCCCCGGTTGGCTCAATTCCTTGCCACAGAGCGGGGGCTGGCTCAACAGCGTAAAGGTTTTCTTGGGCCTGCTCGAGATTGGCTTTGCATTCAAATTCCTGAGCAATGCGGATCTTGTGCTACAGTTGGGGCTGCTCAAACGCGAACTATTCATCGCCATTTGGGTCATGATTTCGCTGAGTATCGCGCTGTACATGTTCGGCGCAATTCGCTTCCCGCACGACAGCAAGACCGATCGCTTGAGCGTCGGTCGCTGGGGCGTAGGCGCCGTGGCATTGACCTTTGCCATCTACCTCCTGCCAGGGGTTTGGGGCGCGCCTGTGAAAATCATCGCCGGCTTCCCGCCACCTGCCTTCTACTCTGAATTGAGCGGTGGGCACGGTGCTGGTTCAAGCGGGGCGACGGGTTCGACTGCTGGCCATGCCGTCCATGCGATCTACCGCGATTACGAGGAAGCTTTGGCCGCCGGACGCGAACAGAACAAGCCCGTTCTACTCGATTTCACAGGCTGGGCTTGTGTCAACTGTCGCAAAATGGAAGAGCAGGTTTGGACCGACCCCACCGTGGCCAGCATCCTGACGAGCGATGTGATATTGGTCTCTCTA
>CALACF010000527.1 GCA_937890245.1 uncultured Flavobacteriales bacterium | reverse complement strand
TTTCAATCTCAAACACGCCTTCGCATTTGCCGACTCGATGGAGATGAAGGTCAATTACGTCTTGAACTTTGGGACCACAACAGCCCATGAGGCGGCTGAATTTGTGCGACTTTGCAACAGCGACTCGCCGGCATATGAGGCACAACGCGCTGTGTATTTCAACCGCAGCGAACCGGTCGGCATCCAAATTTGGGAGCTGGGCAATGAGTTGGCCGCGCGCTGGGAATGGCATGTTTCGTGGGTGGCCGGCGGACAGCACACGTCAATTTTTTACGATGCCGGAGACAGTCTGTACATGCCGCGCTCCGTGACCGACTCGTTGCATTACTACGGCGGCAGTCTGTGGCGATCTGGCTGGGTCCCTGAAGCTGGCGACGGAATGAACAAGTTGAACTCTATGCTTGGCACCTTCTACCGCGTTCGAGAAAACGACGGGGCGGTGTTCGACATCCAAGTGGAATTCCCGCCGATTCATCAGGATTCCGTACAAGTTTGGGCTGTTTCGGATAGCATCCCCGCCGACCTTTTTGAAACGGCCACGCAGCAGCAACTGTATTCCGCGATAACGCAGACCCCATACCTGCTCGATGCAAGCGACTACACCATTCTTGGAGATTCAGCGATGCGCATCGACCCCGGCTTTTCGCTCGACACGAACAACGTCGTATTGGTTGAATACAAAACGCATCACCCGGGCGCCTTTGAAATCCGAGACTCGATGCTGGTGGCTGACCCGGGAATCGAAGTGGGCTATTGCATCGACTTCCGACAAAACCTCTTGAACAACCCCCTTGATCCGGATTTTGCGGACCGGCTTGAGCAGAGCCCGCCACGGTTTCTTATTCAACACCCCTACAGCAGCGACACGGACTTCCCGGTGAGCAATGGCTACTTCCACGAGGTCATGCACAAGGTTGACGAGAAGATCGAAAGTCAGTTTGTTCCGATGCAAGATGAATTGGACTCGACCATGGCGGCGATTGGAAGCGACCAGCCCATCGGCATCGCGCTCACCGAATGGAACATCCGACTGTGTGGCGATGGCGGGTGCTACCCCGCTTACAACGGTATATTGGGTGGTTTGTTTACGGCCAATTTTTTCAGCCAATGCACACAAGCGCATGCCGATGAGCTCATCGATTTGCGGGTCAGCAACCATTTCGCCTGCCTTGCAACCGGCAGCAACTTGATTCACATGTACCACCACGTGGATGGCCCCTCAGCCGACACCACCTTGATCACACCGCAGGCGGAGGCTTTGCGCATGGTGAATAGGGTGATGATAAACAACCTGCTGCCATCCTCGGCCTACGCCGTCACGGACAACCCCGAGGTGGACCTGTTCTTCATGGGAGAAGACGCTTTGGGCAACCCGATCTTGGACTCCACGCTTTCGGCAGCCCTGAAGATTTTCGTTTCTGAAACCCGCGAGGACGAATCCGGCGCTGTCCCTGGGAGCCAAGGAAGCCTCGGCCGAATTGACATACTCGTTCTCAACAACGACGACAACGCGCCCCATGAGGTAACGCTGCATTTGCCGTGCGACCACACGGTAGAATGGGCGGCGTTGGAGACGATGACGGGGGACACAGCGGCTGCAGATTATTGGCTCGCGCTCGACACCCTGTCCGCAAGCGGAGACAGCTTGGTGTTTTCGGTGCCTACGTTCGCGATGACCACGCTGCGCCTTCCGTATTCGGTTGATGTCTTGGCTTGTCCGTGCGCTGGCGACATTAACGAGGACGGCTTACAGGGAATCGGAGACCTGCTGCTCCTGTTGAGCTACTTTGGATGCACAGGGCCGAACTGCACGGGTGACCTGGACCGCAATCACGTGGTGGGCGTGGGCGACATGCTGATGTTCCTTTCGCTCTTTGGTGGAGCGTGCTCTGGCTAGCCCCCTTTACCGCCATAGATTCACGGCATGGCCTACGACGCGTATTTGGTGGAGCGGGTCCGCCGCATTTTTTCCGAGCGCTATGTTGAGGCGGAAGAGCGGCGCATGATGGGCGGGTTGTGCTTTATGGTGGACGATAAAATGTGTGTTTACGTCAAGGATGCCAATTTGATGGCACGCATCGGACCCGATCTTTACGAAGAAGCGCTCCAACAAGAGGGCATTGAACCCGTCGGGGGCGGCGAGAAAAGAAAGCCGATGACGGGGTTTGTGATGATCAGTCCCGAAGCGATCGACTTGGACGAACAGCTCGAAAGTTGGGTAGAAAAATGCCTGGCCTACAACCCGATTGCACAATCGAGCAAGCGGAAGGCCAAGCGCTGATCAGCGCTTGAGGCCGAGGCCGAAGAACAAGACAGCGCCCTCCGCACAAAGCAGGGCTGACTGGCGATCAAGGATTTGCTCGCCAGGATGCAGACGCGTTTGCGTGATGGTGCGTCCGGAAAGATCGCGCCACTGGGCTGTGATGGAATCGACGCCATGCCAATGGATAAGAAGGCGCCCGTCTGGCAAAGTAGAGCCGGTGAGCAGCGGGTGACTGCTGCGAAGTGCATCAGGGGCCGGGTTTGATATATCGACCGTGCAATTGGGGCCAAGCTCGGATTCCGGGCTGGTTTCGGTGGCCAAACTGCCGTCACCCGGAGCCCACCAGAATTGCCACTCGCCGGTGCCGGTCGTCTCCGTCCAGTCGCTGAGATGCAAGCCTGAGTTTCCATACTGCCGAGCGTCGGCGCGCCAGACGTGGAGGGCCGTTCCAGGTCCGCCCCATTGCAAGGGCTGTCCGGGCTGGCAGTCGGGGCCGGGTACGTCAATCAGTTCATCGCAGACGCCCCGAACGAAGTAGGCAAACTCATCGTAATCGGGATAGCTCCCAAAAACGCGGGCCCATCCGGACTCGTCGATGCAGACCGCGACGTATTCGTCGGCTGCAATACCCAGAGGAGCGATCTGCTGGTCTGTGGCCAAGCGGGCGAGGAAGGCCATGTGCCGGCCACGGCGGTCGGGGTCGTTGTAGTGGCTATCAGTAATGACACGCTCAAGCCAAGGCAGGCGCAAGAAATCGCCGTAGCCCACATCCATGTTGTCGTTGTACGGATCTTCTAGGGCCTCCGAGGAGTAGACCGTACCAGATGCGGCACCGAAATAACCCCAGCCCAAAACGGCCATCCCAGCCGAGGTGCCGCCAATAACGCCGTGGCGATCGAAAATGAGCGCGTGTAGGGCGTCCTCTACGGCTGTTCCGCGCCAGTACGAAACGTAGTCTTGTTGATTGCCTCCGGCGAGCCACACCGCTTCAGCTTCAGCTATGCGCGCAAGTACATAAGCGTCGCTCGCGCATCCCGGGCCGTCACATCGGATGGTCTCCACGCTGTTGACTGGCACACCGATATCCGTGTAGAGAAAATCGTTGTAGCCATCCGATCCGCTGGCGCGCAAAACCAGCACATCGCCCCCGTCTGCTCGATTCAGAAACCAGCCCATCGCATTCTGATCTTCAGACGCGCCACCCATCAATACCACACCAAAGGTGGGGTCGGTGGTGATGCTTTCCGCTGCACCGGTTCGCCAAGACGTGTAGGATTGGCCTAAGAGATCGGGAGAAAAACTGACCAAGGTCAGAAACAACAAAACGAACGGCAGGGCAAAGGGCCTTTTTGTCACGAAGAAATCAAGCGTCATGCGCCAAAGCTAAGGCCGCTTCGGAATTGATCGTAATCAGAATTGGAGACCGCCAAAAGCGTCGAGCATCACAACTTGATGGAAAGTGCGGTCGGAACTTGCAACCGATAAACAAGCATGCATGGGCTCTATTCAGCACCTTTCCATCGCAATCACACTGATTGCTCCCCTTGCCCTCAGCGCGCAGCTCACCTTGGACGCTACTGTCAGACCGCGGACCGAGTACCGCGATGGTTACCAGCAAGCCATCAGCCTAAGTCAAGAACCCGCATTTTTTACCGAACAACGCACACGACTGACTTTCGACTACTTTGGAGACGGAATCAAGCTACGAATCAGCCCGCAGGACGTCCGTGTTTGGGGGGACGTTCCACAGTTAAACCGCGGCGATGACCAAGGACTCTCAGTCCACGAAGCTTGGGCGGAAGTCGAGCTGACCGATGATTGGGCATTGAAAGCGGGCCGCCAGGAAGTCGTGTTTGACGACCACCGGATCATGGGCAATGTGAATTGGGCAGGACAGGCACGCAGCCACGACCTCGCGCGATTGATTCGGAAGAAAGGCGCATCGACACTCGATCTCGGTTTTGCCTACAACCAGGATGCTCCAGCTTTGACAGGCCAATTCCTTGAGGAATCAGCAACCTACAAGGCCCTTCAATACGCCTGGTACCACAAGGACGGCGACGTCCTCGACTTCAGCTTACTCGCCCTGAACAATGGAAGGCAGTACGACGGATTAGAAGGCGCGAAGACCGTTTACAGCCAAACGGTTGGGGGCCACCTCCAATATAAAAGGGGCAATTTCAACGTGGC
>CALACF010000526.1 GCA_937890245.1 uncultured Flavobacteriales bacterium | reverse complement strand
TGCCCGTCAATTGCCACAGGCCATTCATGAGAAAGGCCGTGAAATTCGGGTTTTCATGCCGCGTTTCGGCGTGATCAATGAGCGCCGCCACCAGCTTCACGAAGTAATTCGTCTGAGCGGTATGCACTTGAATATCAACGACACCGACCACCCCTTGATCATCAAGGTGGCGTCAATTCCTACGGCGCGTATCCAGGTGTATTTCATCGACAACGAGGAGTACTTCAGAAAGAAGATTACCTGGTTTGACGACAAAGGAGCTCTGGTTCCTAGCAATGACGAGCGGTCTATTTTCTTTGCGCGCGGCGTTTTGGAGACGGTCCGCAAGCTGAGCTGGGCACCAGATATCATCCATTGCCACGGCTGGATGTCTTCACTCGTTCCGCTATACATGAAGACCATGTTCGCTGGTGACGCACATTTCGAGAAGACAAAGATCATCACGAGCGTCTACGACGAGGACTTCAAAGGCACGCTGAACGGCAGCATGAACAACAAAATCGCATTTGACGGCATCGACGCTGACTTGGTAAAAAGCTTGAAGCTTCCTACAGCAGACGCGCTCAACGCCTTGGCCATCAGCCATTCAGACGCGATTATTCAAGGTTCAGAAGCCTTGAGCACGAGCACGCAAGCTGCCATCGACGGTTGCGGTTTGCCCACGATGCCGTACACCGGCGACTTCAATTCGGCTGAGATTGCCAATTTCTACGACACCATCCTTGAGGGAAAGGAGGTGGCCGTTGAGGATTGATTCCATAGTTCATGGCTCATTTTGATTTTTCGCACGCGCTGCGAGAAACCCCTTCGACGGCCGGGCGGTCTACGCCCAAATCGGCCCCCGTTTTTGCCCCGATTATCATCGCTTTCATCGTTTTTTCAGCGTTGTTATCAAGTTGCACACGCCCCGAGCACAATCTCGGACTCGGATTGCAGCCTCAAAGCGAGCTGCTTTCAATTAGCCAGGACACGATCCTGATCACGCTCAAAACCGTTGTTGCCGACTCTATCCGCTCGGACGAACGCGGGTTGAGTTTGCTCGGAAGCAACTTCGACCCTATTTCAGGCTTCACCTCGGCTTGGTTCTCGACCGAGCTCCGGCTCTCCGAAACGGGCTTCAGCTTTGGTGAGAACGCCGTCGCCGATAGCGCCGCCTTGATTCTACGCCACGTGACCAACTCGGCGTACGGCATCAATTATCCGCAGCAACTAACAGTCGAGGTACTCGTCGACTCACTTGCCATCGACTCCTCATACTACACAACTAACCGCTTCACAACGGATCAAATCGACATCGCCGCAGCCGGTCCGTACATCATTATGCACCCAAGCGAGGACATCTACCTCGGCGACGACACCCTATCTCCACAGATCCGAATCCCAATAAACTTGGACTTTGCGCAGGGAATTGTCGATGCCGACACTGCGGTTTTTGCTAGCAACGACGCCTGGCTCGAACATCTCCCCGGGCTCACCGTCCGCTCTATTTCCGGCGGCGGCGGCATCGTGGGATTGGACGGCATTTCTGGCGCCTCTGGCCTGCGCATATTCTACCACAACGATGCGGACACCTCCTCTTATGATTTCCCCATCAATGCCAATTGTGCACGCGTCAACCAATTTCGACATCAGTGGTCCGGCGATTACGCCGCACTAAACGACAGCCTCGAAATTCCTGGCGATCAGCAACTCTGCCTTTATGGTGCTGCGGGTTCGTTCATCGCTATGACCATCCCGGGCATTGACGGTTGGGATAGCATTCCCGGCCGCGTGATAAACCGCGCTGAACTCTTTTTGCCTGTCGATGAAAGCGTCCAATCCAAGCTGCCGCGTCCAGCCAAGTTAACGGCCATATTGAAGGATCCTGAGGGTGGGTTTTCTCTTGCTCCAGACCTGTTTGGATTGGCATCGAACTACGGCGGAATCTATGACAGTGAGCGCGGTGGCTATGTTGTGAACTTGCCGCGAACGGTGCAGCAGCGCTTGACCGGTGTCGTCGAACAGAACGAGATTTTGCTTTACTCCGAGCTCTCATCCGTCGCGCTCGAACAAGTCGTTTTCGGCGGAACAAACGCGGGAATTCCTGCTGTGCTGACCATTACCTACTCCGACTAACTTTGGCGCATGTGTGGAATTGTCGGATATCTGGGAGAACGGCCGGTCATGCCGGTCCTGATCAAGGGCTTGCAACGATTGGAATACCGCGGATACGACTCTTCTGGCATTGCGATTGTTGGCGGGCCTACCAGCTCAACTGAAGCCCGCGCTAATGCGCTCCAGCTCTTCAAGAGAAAGGGCAAAGTCCAAGACCTGATTGACCACATCGGCGGCGCAAAGCCCGAGGGCAAGGTGGGCATTGGGCACACGCGCTGGGCCACGCACGGCGCACCGAATGACCTGAATGCGCACCCTCATCGCAGTGGAAACGGGCGCTTAGCGCTGATCCACAACGGCATCATTGAGAACTACCACGCCATCAAGGAGAGCTTGATTCAGCGTGGTCACACATTTGAAAGCGACACGGATACCGAGGTGCTCGTGCATTTGATTGAAGAGATTCTTGCAGGAGGTGATTGTGATTTATTCAAGGCCGTCCGACTTGCGCTGAGCGAAGTCGATGGAGCGTACGCCATTGCAGTGGTTGACGCAACGTCGCCTGGTGAGGTTGTGGTTGCGCGCAAGTCCAGCCCCTTGGTGCTGGGCATTGGCGATGGCGAGTATTTTATTGCTTCCGATGCAACACCTATTGTCGAGTACACGAAGAACGTCGTCTACCTCGAAGACGAGGAGGTCGCGCGCATCTCGCTCGAGGATGGCCTGAAGATTCTGACGATCAACAACAACACGGTGACGCCTGTGATCGAGGCGCTCGAGGTTGAAATCGAAGCCATTGAGAAAGGTGGATATGAGCATTTCATGCTCAAGGAAATTCACGAACAGCCCCGGTCGATAGCCGATTGCTTGCGCGGGCGCGTTCGTCTGGACCACGGTAAAATCACGATGGCCGGCATCGATGACCACACCGAAATGTGGACGCAAGCCCAACGCGTCATTATTGTTGGCTGCGGTACGAGTTGGCATGCAGGGCTTGTGGCGGAGTATCTCTTTGAGGATTTTGCGCGCATTCCAGTTGAAGTGGAGTACGCTTCCGAGTTTCGGTATCGCAACCCCGTCATAAACAAGGGCGACATCGTGATTGCGATATCCCAATCCGGCGAGACGGCCGACACACTGGCCGCGATTCGCATGGCCAAGGAGCGTGGGGCGCACATTTTCGGCGTGTGCAACGTCGTGGGCTCAAGCATTTCACGCGAGGCTGATTCGGGAGCTTACACGCATGCAGGCCCAGAAATTGGCGTGGCCTCGACGAAGGCGTTCACAGCGCAAGTGACTGTTCTAGCATTGCTCGCATTGCGGGTGGGGTGGCTTCGTGGGGAAGTGGACTCCGCCATGTTGGCACGCATGATGGTAGAGCTGCAGGCAATTCCGGACAAGATTGAAGTGCTGCTCTCCCAAGAAGAAAAAGTTCGGGAGATCGCCAAGGCCTATTGCCAAGCGCCCAATGCGCTTTTTCTCGGGCGCGGCTACAATTTTCCAGTCGCCCTCGAAGGCGCACTCAAGCTAAAGGAGATCAGTTACATCCACGCCGAGGGTTACCCCGCGGCCGAGATTAAACACGGGCCCATTGCCTTGATTGACGAGGATATGCCGATTTTCTTTGTCGCTACGCAGGACGCGCATTACGAGAAAGTCGTCAGCAATATGCAGGAGGTCAAGGCAAGGGGCGGCCGCATCATTGCCGTCGTAACGCGGGGCGACACCCAAGCTGCAGCCCTAGCCAACCATGTAATCGAGGTCCCAAAAACCGCCGATGCACTTGTGCCGCTCTTGAGTACTGTGCCTTTCCAACTACTCAGCTATCACATCGCCGTGATGCTCGAGCGCAACGTCGACCAGCCACGCAACCTCGCCAAGAGCGTCACGGTCGAGTAAGCCTCAGAGCTTCAAAATACTGCCCGAACCGTTCACGTCCGTCAACACGTTCGCCGGATCGCCAGCGTACCGCACGTCTCCGCTCCCGTTGATTTCGATTTCCAGTTGATCCAGCGCATGGGCCTGCACGTCGCCACTTCCGTTGATGCCAATCTTCACCCGCGCACTCCCGAGCGACTGTGCATCTACATCTCCGCTTCCGTTGATTTGTACTGAGAGCAGTTTGGATTGGGCTTGAGGGGAAACAAAATCTACATCGCCGCTTCCGTTTACGATGACCTCGTATACGTCCACACCTGCCATGTCCTTGAAAACGATGTCGCCAGAGCCCTCGATGCGCGCAGAAATTTCGTCGAACGCCTGATTCGGGTAGCGCTGTCCATGGAAGCCTCCAATGGCAATGTCGCCCGATCCTGAGACCATGGCCCGGCTCAAAGTTGGCGTCTCTACAAAGACGACCAAGTCGTACATGAGAAAGCAGCCCGGCTTGAGTGAGACCTTGAGAAATCCAGACTCGTTAGTGAAGTTCAAGTGCTCCAGGATGTTGTCATCGCCGCGCGCCCAGACTTTGTGGGTTTCGGCCTGGGTAACGACAATGTCAAACGACCCGGACAGCTTGACGCTGTGAAAATCTTCGGTCTTAAATACGCGCACCTGAGTGACCTTGCTGCCCTCAACGCATTCAAAGGTGCATGATTTCGGTGCCACCAAAAGGAAGGCAAACATCGCAAGGCTGGTAAGGCCAGAAAGTGGAAATATGGGCATGCCTTACTAAGAGGGTTTCGAGGCGAAAAAGTTACACTCAACAAAAGGAAATGTGGAAAATTTGTTCAAATCTCGCGCGCGAACGGATTTATGCCATTTCTTGCGCCCGGAAACCACCAATACGCAACTCAAATGAAGCATATTTTGACCGCATTAGCCCTCGTGGCATTTGTCGCAAACGCAGCACAAGCTCAAAAGCAGCTTGGCTCCGAGCACAACATTGAATTCGCCTTCACGCCTTTGGCTACGGACGACGGACCTGTTGATGCATCTACTCTCAAGTACCGGAAGTTCCTCGACGAGGACATGGCTTTCCGTCTTTCATTGACCTTCAGCAACAACGCAGTCACCAACGTAGGGTGGCGTGACGCCGGTTTCGGTTTCATCGTTCCTGCAATCGAGGGTGCTTTGAGCTCGGAGGATCCTGTCAGCCCTGAGCTGCACGACACCTACACGACCTTCGCCTTTGGCTTGGCTCCCGGTATCGAAAAGCACTTCGACGGAACCGACCGCCTCTCACCATACATCGGTGTGGAAGTGTCTTACGGAATTATGAACCGCAGCTACGATCAAGAGTACTGGGGATCAAACGACCTCGACAACATCGGTCAGCTCGAGAAGTACATTGTTTGGACGCAGACCTTGTCTCAGTCAACAAGCACACTCGGTTTGAACCTTTTGTCTGGTTTTGATTTCTACTTGTCTGACGCCTTGTACATCGGTGCAGAAGCCGGCCTTGGCTTTTACAGCTCGTCTGTCAAGGACATGACGATCAGCTCGACGGATCTCGTCGCCTTCAACCTCCGCTACGGATTGCCAGCTGATGCTGACGCCCAAGGCAATGTTGCTGGAACGGTTGATCTGCAGACCCTCGGTACCAACCCGCTCAACATTGCAGGTGCCTTTGACGGCTACCAAGGCACGTTCAACGTAGGAACGCAGTTCGGAGCGCAATTGCGCCTCGGATACCTCTTCGAATAATCAAAGACGGGCCGCGGCTCGCACCCAAACAAACTTGGAAAGCCCTGCCGGAAACGGTGGGGCTTTTTTTGCGGCACTCCGCCGTAGTTTCAACCCATGGAAATCACGTGGACAGAGCAGGGGCGTACACTTGTCGCCAATCTAGAAGACGCCGTAGATTTGAGCTTGCCTGTGGACCCCATTGGCGGCTTCCCGCGTGCGTGGTACAAGGACGCGGCGACGCAAGAGCCCGTGCGCAGCGGGGACTGGATTGGGAGCGTAGAGGCTGGAGGTTCTGTGAATTTCTTCGACCAGCACTTCAATCCCCATGCGCACTGCACGCACACTGAAACGCTTGGCCACATTCACGGGTCGAAGCGGCCACTGAGCGATGGTTATCCAGCGCCGCACTTGTTTGCAGTTTTGGTGACGCTCGTCCCCGACAAAAACGTACTCACCTTGGAGCGATTTTTGGCGGCGCTTGCCGCTGTCATGAAGCGGGACGATCCGTTCCCGACCGCCGTTGTCGTCCGCACGCATTCAGGGGCGCGCGAGGGACTTTTACGCGACTGGTCGAACACGCATCCACCCTATTTCGAAAAGGCGCTTGTTGACGCCCTCGTGAAGCATGGCGTCATGCATCTGCTGGTGGACTTGCCTTCAGTTGACCCTGAGGTTGACGGCGGCGCCCTCGTGGCGCACCACGCGTTTTTTGGGATGCCCGACGCCCCCCGTATTGAAGCCACGATCACCGAACTCATTGCCGTGCCGCCTTCTGCCTGTGACGGCATCTATGTCATGAATTTACAGGTGGCACCGTGGGTCAACGATGCTGCGCCTTCGAGGCCATTATTGTTTCCCGCGCGCTGGGCTTAAGTAAGGAAAACATCGGGCATGAAAAAGCCCCACCGTTTCCGGCAGGGCTTTCCTTGATGTGAATCGTAGAGCGGCAAGCCGCGGTGTTCTCCTCTTAGTTGACGTCCCACCAGAGCTTCGTCTCCAAAGCGTCTGCACCTCCGAGGGTGACCAGGCCTGCAGCGTAGCTCGCGCCGTTGAGCGTTTGCTCATCAAGCGGGTACTTCATACGGCTCGGAACACCTCCGTCTCCGTCCAAAGAACCATCGGCACAAGGCAGCAACACTCCGAAGTCCATCCGGCGGTATTCAGCCCAAGCCTCCTGGCCCTGCATATAGAGCGCAGTCCATTTCTGGCGACCGATGCGCTCGCTGAAGGTGCCTGCGGCCGAGCCGTAGGCAACGTCTGCTTGCAAGAGGTAATCAGCGGCGCCGTCGGCGCCCCAGAACTCAAAGCTTGAAGTCACGCCGGCGTTGTAATTGGCCTCAGCATCACCAGCACCAGCCCAACCCCGTTCAGCGGCTTCAGCGAGCAAGAAACTGACCTGCGCCGCATCCATGAAGATGCCGGGGAAGTCGCCAGCAAGAACAGAAGCGCCCGGCTGAGAAACAACTGCGTCAGGTGTCAGAGCCGCATTTGTTTCATCCAAACCGTAAACCTCGCCGACATAAAGACCGTCAGCAGCAGAAGCATTGTAATAGATCGACATACGTGGATCGTTCAAGGCAGTAAGGAACCCGATCATCGTATTCGATGCGGCGAAATCATTACGCGTCTTGTTTGCCTCGTTCACCGGGTTGTTGTTCGGTGCGGCATCGATGTACGGGAAGACTGCATTTTCAGCGTTCGTTCCGATGACACCACCTGCAATCGCTGCTTCACCGGCCGACTTGGCACCAGCAGCATCAACATCTGACATCCGCATCGCTACACGAAGTAAAAGGCTGTTGGCAAAGGTCTCCCATGCCGCCATGTCACCACCGTAAACCTGGTCCCCATTCGGACCTGCACCGCCGTTCATCTGTGCGGTTGCGCCTTGAAGCATCGACACCAACTTGCCATAAACAGCTTGCTGGCTATCGTAACCAGGCGAAAGGTTATCCGTTCCAGTGAGGGCGTCCGCCATCGGAATAGGTCCGAAGGCGTCAGTCAACAGTTGGTACGTCCAAGCCTGCAACACGGTCGCAACTGCGATCTGATTGGCATTGTCGCCGTAACCTGAAAGTCATCAGGAGAATCCGTGTTCAGATCGATGATCTGTTGCAAATCCTGCAAGACGCCAGCGTAGAAATCGCGCCAGCTGCCATTTGTGACGTCGTCACGAAACTGATAGCGGCTCTCATTCGAGTACTGGTTAGAAGACCAGAATTGTG
>CALACF010000525.1 GCA_937890245.1 uncultured Flavobacteriales bacterium | reverse complement strand
CGAGGTCACTGCGGTTGAAAATCACGACTTTAAGCTCGTCGGCCTTTACAAAGGCGCCGTCCAAAGCCCGCTTGAACTTCTTGGGCGAGAGCGTCACCCAGTCCCAGGATCCCGTGATTTCATGGGCGCCACTCGTTTCGATATGCGTACGCAGGCCGCGCGCCCGAAGCGCAGAAGTCAAAGGTTCCAAGTCGTACATGGTAGGCTCTCCGCCCGTGACGACGACAATTTTTCTGCCGCTTTCAAATGCCGATGCCGCTAAGGATTCAGCCGACTCGCGCGGATGTGCCTCGGCATCCCAACTCTCCTTCACGTCACACCAATGACAGCCAACGTCACAACCGCCAAGGCGAATGAACCACGTTGGCGCACCCACGAACTGGCCTTCACCTTGAACAGTCGAAAACTGCTCCATCACGGGATAGGTCGCGGCGTTCATCAGATCAGTTCGCCGATCAAATCAAATTCTGACGCGGACACAATGCGCACATCGGCAAAGTCTCCCAGGCGGATATGCTCGTTTTCTCGCGGATCCACCCGGACCTCGTTGTCGACCTCGGGGCTGTCGTGTTCTGTGCGGCCTATGAAAACGCCGTCCTCAAATCGATCGAATAGAACGTTGTAAGTCTGGCCCACTTTCGCTGCATTGTGTTCCTCAGAAATTTCGGCCTGCAGGGACATCACCTCGTCGACACGGCGGCGCTTTTCTTCAGCTGGCACATCATCTTCCAGCGCATAAGCTGTTGTGTCCTCTTCGTGGGAATACGTAAAGCAGCCAAGGCGATCGAAGCGAATTTCTGCGATCCACTCCAGCAATTCCTCGTGGTCCGCCAGCGTTTCTCCTGGGAAACCACAAATCAAGGTGGTACGCAGGGCGATGCCAGGCATCTTGTTGCGGATCTCGGCAATCAAGGCTGTCGTCTTGGCGCGTGTTGTGCCACGGCGCATGGCCTTCAAGACGCTGTCAGTGGCGTGTTGCAATGGCATGTCCAAGTAGTTGCAGACGTTGTCGCGCTCGGCCATCACATCAAGAACATCCATCGGAAAGCCCGTGGGGAAGGCATAATGCAGACGAATCCAGCGCAACCCTTCTACATCGCTGAGACGGCGAACCAGCTCAGCTAGCTTGCGTTCCTTGTATAAGTCGAGTCCGTAAAAGGTGAGGTCTTGCGCAATCAAAATCAGCTCGACAACGCCTTGAGCGGCAAGGTTCTCTGCCTGCTCGACCAACTTTTCCATCGGCGTCGAACGGTGCTTGCCCCGCATCAACGGAATCGCGCAAAAGGCGCACGGCCGGTCACACCCCTCGGCGATTTTCAAATAGGCAAAGTGCCGCGGAGTAGTCAAAAGCCGCTCGCCTAGCAATTCCTTTTTGTAGTCCGCATTCAAAGTCTTGAGCAATGCAGGCAAGTCACGCGTTCCGAAATAGGCATCCACCTCAGGGATGTCACGCGACAAATCTTCTTTGTAACGCTCGCTCAAACAGCCCGTTACGTAAACGCGCCCTACACGGCCGTCCTTTTTTGCTTCGACAAACTGCAAGATCGTATCGATGCTCTCCTGTTTGGCCGACTCGATGAATCCGCACGTGTTGATGATCACAACGGGCGCCTCCTCGGCATCGCCTTCATGGGTGACCTCGAAATCATTTGCCTTCAACTGGCCCATCAAAATTTCGGAATCAACCAAGTTTTTTGCGCACCCGAGGGTGATAACATGCGCCTTGCGCTTTGCTGTACTACGTGCTCTCATAGGGTTGAAAATTCGTCAGAACGTGGGAAAAGTGAGTCGATGAACTCGGTTGGTTCGAAGGCTTGCAAGTCTTCTGGCCCCTCACCCACGCCGATAAATCGGACCGGAATGTTGAGCTGGTCGGCTATGCCGAGGACCACGCCGCCTTTAGCGGTGCCGTCAAGTTTTGTCAAAATCAGGCCCGTTACTTCGGTGACTTCCGAGAATTTCCGGGCCTGTTCCATGGCGTTTTGGCCCGTGGATCCGTCGAGAACGAGCAGGACTTCATGGGGGACGCCTGGTGCAATTTTCTGCATAACGCGCTTGATTTTCGCCAGCTCCTCCATCAGGTGCTTCTTGTTGTGCAAGCGGCCTGCGGTGTCGATCAGAACCACATCGCGCTGCTTGGCTACGGCGCTGTGAATCGTGTCGTAAGCAA
>CALACF010000524.1 GCA_937890245.1 uncultured Flavobacteriales bacterium | reverse complement strand
CGCAAATATTGGCCCTTCGTGCAAAAAAAACAGGCTCGCAAATCTTATATCAACTCGTCGGCCCCGCTGAAGACGTCGCCTACTTGCGCGATGTAATCGCCTGCCAAGGCCACCATGGAAAAGGAGCGCTCCAGATTGAAGCCATCGGCGCCCTGCCACATAATGAAATTCCCAAGAGTTTTCTAGGGGTTCGAGCCCTTTTGGCACCGTCGCTAAACGAGAATTTCGGCCACGCAATTGCGGAGTCGCTATCGATCGGGTGCCCGGTTCTGGTCTCGGACCAGACGCCTTGGACGGCAGAAAAACTAGGGGGCGCTGGCCAGCAGTTGCCACTCGAAGAAAAGGACTGGGATGCGGCATTGGATTGGCTTGCTGACGAGACGGCATGGAGAGAGGCCAGGCGGCGGGCACTGGAAAATTTCAGTTCGGCGCATTCTGACCCTGATATTCTCGCAGCGCATCGCAAATTGTGGGCCCCTTGAAAGTGCAAAAAAACGTCGACCTCGCCCGGTACTCCCCCGGCGCTTACCGCCCCGGATCGCTGGTACGGCGGGCGCTCTGGTACGCGGTGGACCTCGTGTTTTTCAGCACCCCCCTGCCCTGGCCATCGATCGTAAAACGGAACTTTCTTCGGGCTTTCGGCGCAGAAATCGGCCGCGGCGTCGTGATCAAGCCCCGCGTACAAGTCAAATACCCATGGTTCCTGCGCGTCGGTGACCACTGCTGGCTGGGCGAACGCGTCTGGATTGACAACCTCGCCACCGTCGAAATCGGTGACCACTGCTGCCTTTCCCAGGGCGCCTTGCTGCTGACCGGCAACCACGATTGGTCCTCGGCGTCCTTTTCTCTGGTATGCCAATCCATCACGCTTGAAAACGGCGTTTGGATCGGTGCCCGCGCCGTCGTCACGCCCGGCGTGGTTTGCGGTGAGCATGCGGTACTCTCAGTTGGTTCGGTGGCGACCAAGGCGCTTGATCCTCGAACCGTTTATACGGGCAACCCCGCCGTGGCAGTCAAACAACGCCAGATCAAATGAGCTCGGCTGGAAGCAAGCGCGTACTCATCATCTCGACCATGGGCGGACATCCTTGGGGCGGCAGCGAGTACCTGTGGAAGGATATCGCCGAGCGACTTCTCGCAAGCGGACATCACGTCGAAGTTTCCGTCTACGGCTGGGGCGCCAAAACATCCGAACAGATTCAAGCGCTCACCGCTCAAGGCATCACCATCCGCACCCGCGCAAAAATTTACGCGCCGCAACTGCTGCTGAAGCCCTATGCATTGTTCAATAGACACTTCTCAGCGGCCCGCCAAATCAAGCGAGACCTCCGCCGCGCGCGGCCCGACTTCGTCCTCATCAGCTGCGGCTCGCTCAGCGACCTGCTCCTGCCCGGTCTTCCCGAGGCTTTCACGGCAAGGCCGCCCCGGGCACATCGCCCCCCCTACGAGGTGATTTTCCATGCCAACCTCGAACAGCAGACATTCCCAGCCGATCAACTCGACCGCATCCGGGCCTTCCTCAACGGCGCACGCCGCGCGCTATTCGTGTCCCATCGTTTGATTCAACAGGCACAGCGACAATTGGCCTGGGAAGGGAACAATGCGCAGCTCGTTCACAACCCCGTCAACTTAGACTTTGAAAAGGCCGGCGCTATGCCTTGGCTTCAGCAGTCGGCAGAAAATGTGGTTCATTGGGCCTGTGTTGGTCGGTTGGAAGCCAGCATCAAAGGCCAACTCATCTTGCTTCAAGTTCTCGCCCGCCCGAAATGGAAAGCTCGGAATTGGACGCTTGAGTTTTTCGGAGAAGGGCCAGACCGCGACCTGATCCAGGCCGCGATTGACCGATATGAACTCGGTGACCGGATCACCCTCTGTGGTTTTGTGAACGACGTTGCGACCATCTGGCGAAAGAACCACGCCCTCATCTTGCCGTCCTATTACGAAGGACAACCTCTCGTTCTTCAAGAAGCCATGGCCTGTGGGCGCGTTGGTATCGGCACTGATGTCGGCGGGATGGCCGATTTGCTTGACGAGTCCAAAGGAACCGGCTTTCTAGTTGCAGCTCCACTTCCCGATGCTTTGGACGCAGCGATGGAAAGAGCGTGGGCCGCCCGAAACGATTGGGAATCAATCGGACAGCGCGCACGTGCTCACCTAAACGCGTTTCGAGGCAACGACCCAGTGGGCGACTTTGCTGCGGGTTTGCTTGAAGAAAACACCGCGCAGACATGAAAGTCAGCGTTGTGACCGTTTGTTTTCGTGCTGAGGCGACCATTGCAGAAGCTGCAGCAAGTGTGCTCGACCAGGCCGCTGCGCTCGAAAAATCCGGCCACAGTTTGGAGTACATCATCGTCGACGGCGCATCCGATGACGGCACCCTCGACGCCTTGTCGCCTTACAAAACAAAGATAGCTCGGCTCATTTCCGAGCAGGACAAAGGACTGTACTACGCCATGAACAAGGGATTGGCAGCTGCAACGGGCGAACTGATTGCCTTTCTCAACGCCGACGATCGCTACGCCGACAACCGCGTTTTAGCTGACGTCGTGTCCACCTTCCATAAAACCAGCGCGGACGGAACGAACGCCGACGGCGTGTACGCCGATCTGGACATGGTCGACGGCGAAACCGGACAACGCACCGTGCGAAAATGGACCAGCGGACCTTACCGAAAAGGCGACTTCAGAAAAGGGTGGATGGCACCCCATCCGACCTTGGTAATGCGCACAAAAGCCATGCGAGAAGCGGGGGGATTCAATACGGCCCTGCGATCGGCAGCCGACTATGAATTTATGCTCCGCTGCATTCACTTCGGCGAACGCACCCTCGGATACCTCCCACGGACTACCGTAAAAATGCGGGCAGGGGGTGCAAGCAACGCCTCGCTGGGAAACCGCCTCCGGGCCAATGCAGAAGACGCAAAAGCCTGGCGACTCAACGGTGCACGGCCGCCCTGGCATTTGCGCCTGAGCAAGCCACTCCGAAAGCTGAAGCAGTTTTTCCGTAATTAAAGCAGCGCAATCAGCGCTTCGAGTAGTTCGGCGCCTCCCGTGAAATCATCACATCGTGGGGATGGCTCTCCGTCACACCCGCATCGGTGATGCGCACAAACTTGGCATTTTGAAGAGCGGGGATGTCCCGGGCACCACAGTAGCCTAAGCCCGCGCGCAAGCCACCGACCACTTGGTACATAACCTCCTCGACGGTGCCTTTGTACGCAACCCGGCCGCTGATACCCTCGGGCACGAGCTTCTTGATGTCGTCCTCGGCGTCCTGGAAGTACCGATCTTTCGAGCCCTTTTCCATGGCCTCCAAGCTGCCCATGCCGCGGTACGCCTTGAAGCGGCGGCCCTCAAAGATAATCGTTTCTCCAGGGCTCTCCGCGGTGCCCGCGAGCATCGAACCAATCATGACACTGTGGCCACCACTTGAAATCGCCTTGACCAAGTCACCAGTGTAGCGAATTCCGCCGTCGGCAATCAGTCCCACGTCCGTTCCCGCCAGCGCTTCTGCTACGTCCATAACAGCTGAGAGCTGTGGCATGCCCACGCCAGCAATAATCCGCGTGGTACAAATCGAGCCCGGCCCGATGCCCACCTTTACCCCGTCTGCACCAGCCTTCACCAATGCCAATGCAGCTTCGCCTGTGGCGATATTTCCACAAATGATATCGACGTCGGGGTAGCGTGATTTGACCTTGGCCAGCATGTCAAGCACGCCCTTGCTGTGGCCATGGGCCGTGTCAATGATGAGTGCATCCGTTCCGGCTTCGACCAGGGAGGCGACCCGCTCCATCGTATCCGCTGTAACGCCCACTGCTGCGGCTACGCGCAAGCGACCGAATTTGTCCTTGCATGCGTTCGGAAACTCACGCAATTTGATGATGTCGCGGTACGTGATCAAACCAACCAGCTTGCCCGCCGCATCCACCACGGGAAGCTTTTCAATCTTGTAGTTGCCCAAGAGCTCTGCTGCCCTTGCCAAGTCCGTTCCACTGGGGGTGGTGATCAAATTCTCAGAGGTCATCACCTCAGAAATAGGACGCTGACGGTTGCGTTCGAAGCGCAAATCCCGGTTGGTCACGATGCCGACGAGCATGTTCTGGCGGCCCACAACAGGGATGCCACCGATCCCGTGTTCAGCCATGATATTCAAGGCATCACCAACCAATGCATTGGCGGCCAACGTGATCGGGTCTTGGATCATGCCACTCTCGGAACGCTTCACCTTTCGGACTTGAGCGGCCTGGGCAGCAATTGGCATATTCTTATGGATCACTCCAATACCTCCTTGACGCGCCATCGCAATGGCCATTGGGGCCTCCGTGACGGTATCCATGGCCGCAGAAACGACGGGGACATTCAAAATGATGTTGCGGGAGAAGCGGCTGCGAAGATCCGTATCACGAGGAAGCACCTCGCTATACGCTGGAACCAAGAGCACATCGTCATAGGTCAAACCCTCCCCGACAAAACGTGGATGGTCATGGGCATTCGACAAAGAAGACATGGGCGGATTGAATCAAAGATTCACGCAAAGGTATC
>CALACF010000523.1 GCA_937890245.1 uncultured Flavobacteriales bacterium | reverse complement strand
TGGCCTCCTTTTTTTATGCCAAAATCTCAAACGGGGGACGTCGATTCAATTGCGCTGAGTAACTTCGGCGCCCCAGCACGAACTTAATCTTGCAAAAAGAACATGAAACACAACGTACTCCTCTTGGTGGCCCTCGCTTTGACGACCACCCTTTCAGCCCAGCGCCTCACCGACCGTGTGGAATTCGCAGCGGCCCCGCAAAAGGCAACGACAACTGAAGTTGCATCTGCCCACGGACACCATGTTGTCACGGCATCTGTGGTTCGCGGAGGCGATGCCACGGTGGTTTTCTATGAAGATTTCGCCAACGGCTTTGACGGCAACAACGGCATCGGCGCGTTGACCGCAGAGGATACGGGTGCAGGCACCATCTGGCAATCGGTAGACGCTGCCGGCGATGGCACATTCGCTGACGGTACAGCTTCAGGTGTACAACCACCAGCAGGAGAGTTCTCAACGAACATCGGCACGCTCGCTTCGACGACGGCTGACAACGGTTGGATGATCTTTGACTGTGACTACTTCAACACGCCTACTTCTGAGGGCGCTGTTGACACGGAAGGAACGTTGGAGCTTCCCACCCTTGACTTGACGAGCTTGGGCTCAGTCATCATCGAGTACCAACAATACTTGCGCTACTGCTGCTATAACATGACCCCAATTTATGTGGAGGTGTCAAATGATGGTGGCGGTTCTTGGATTTCCTTCGAGGCCCACGGGGACTTCATCCCTTCGGCCAATTCGGCCAGCGCCAACGGATTCACCACGACTTTGGATATCAGCTGTGTTGCAGCAGGTGAAGCTGCTGTGCAGATTCGCTTTGCTTACCGCCAGAACCCTGGTGTTGGCAATGGGTACAGCCACTACTACTGGGGCCTTGACGACATTACGATCTTTGAGAATGCAACGCAAAACGCACTCGACTTGGTGCAGGTTACAAACGGCGATATCTGGAACTTCTTTGAGTACCGCAACACGCCCATCGACCAGGCACTTGCAGCGGCCGACGGCGGATTGTACGTCGGTGTGTTGTACCGCAACAACGGCACTGCAGACCAGACTGGAACGACGTTTACCGTCGAGGTGTTGGACGCGTCGGAAAACGTATTGTCTACGACTGTGACGGACCCTTTCACTGCAGCCTCATTTGTAAATGCGGCGACTTGTCCGGCAAACCCACAGGATACGATGTATGTTTCAACTGGTTGGGAGCCGACCGAGATTGGCGACTACAGCATCCGTGTGACCGCCACTACGGACAGCCTCACTGAGGGCAGTGTGATGAGCCGCGGCATGGCCTACACGGACTGTCATTACAGCCATGAGGACCCGTTCGCGCTCGACTTGGAGCTGGCTCCTCGCTTCAATGCCGACGACGATTGGTTCGAGCCAACCGGGTACGGCAGCCGCTACCACTTCCCATACGAAGGCACAACCGTGTATGGATTGGGCGTTGCATTTGGACCTTCAAACGAGTCAAATGTGGACTTTGAAATTCGCTGGATCACCGAGGATCCGGAGTTGGCAATCGGAGATGCGACTTACGAATTTGCTGAGTTCACGACGGACGCTGATTGGAATTCCACAGCGGCGAGCCCTGTGTTCTACCCCCTCGCATTCGAGGATCCGATCACAGTGGACGGCGCGAGCTTGACTACGCCGACGTTTTACTCAGCGGCCATCATCACTGAGTTTGAGAGCGACGCTGAGATGACGGTTTTGGGCAATAGCAACAGCGACACTGACAACTCGACCATCATATACTCTCAAGCGGGTTCTGGTGAGTTCGTGTGGTTCACGGGCCAGACGGAAACCCCCGCCGTGCGCATCATCACCTGCCCGGTGGTTAGCGTCGACGAGATGGCAGCTTTCAACGGCTTGTATCTCGAGGGCAACTATCCCAACCCAACATCTGGCGTCACGAACTTTGTGTTCATGAACCAGCGCGCAGGGGACTTCGCAATTCAATTGCACGACCTCCAGGGGCGTTTGATTGACGTAATCAACTTGGGCATGCGCCCGGCAGGCAAGCACCGCATCTCTTTTGATACGGCCCACTTGTCGAACGGCATGTACACGTTCACCCTGGTGAACGATTTGGTGCGTGTGACCA
Organism: uncultured Flavobacteriales bacterium; assembly: GCA_937890245.1. Classification (GTDB taxonomy): domain Bacteria; phylum Bacteroidota; class Bacteroidia; order Flavobacteriales_D; family Sanyastnellaceae; genus UBA8752. Next base: position 377 of record CALACF010000523.1, on the reverse strand, counting down.
AGAAGATGCGCGTCCAGCACTAAGCTGCGACTCATAAACGCGATGGCGCTGAAGTCCCGACTGTCTCGACTTTGGGCGCGACAAGCGGCGTCGGCAGATTTTGAAAAGTCTGCCGACCCGGTTGCCGCGCAGCAGCGGCAATTAATGTCTCTGCTTGAGCTGGCGGCCGACACGGCGTTTGGTCGCGACCACGGCCTTGCGGCCGTGCGCAGCGAAGCCGATCCGGCGGAGCGCGAGCGTGCTTTTGCTGCGGCCGTGCCGATCCGCGACTTTGAGGCGCTCAAGCCTTATGTAGACCGTGCAGTCGCGGGCGAGCACGATGTACTCTGGCCCGGCCTTCCCAAGTACTTCTGCAAAACGAGTGGAACGACGTCTGG
>CALACF010000522.1 GCA_937890245.1 uncultured Flavobacteriales bacterium | reverse complement strand
GGATGTTACAGCCACAAAGGGCAACCAACGCTTAGACATTTAGGTCAGCGCATCAACTCAATCGATCCCGAGAACTCCTCGGCGTCCGTCCGCGCGCCCTTCCACTTGACGCGGTAAGAGTAAATACCGTTGGGAACATAGTGCTCGCCGCTGTTCATGTAATTTCCGATCCACACCTCGTCTGGATTGGCGCTGTGGAACACCAACTCACCCCAGCGGTCGAAGATGCTGATTTCATAGTCGATCACATCGGTGATGACCACGCGGAAGGCGTCGTTGATACCGTCGTTGTTCGGCGTGAAGGCCGTCGGGATGTACAGCAAGACCGGCCCCGTCACCAGGGTATATGCGCTGTCGGTGCAACCGAGCGGATTGGTAACACGCAAGCTTGCGAGGTAATCGCCCATTCCGTCGTAGGCATGCGTCGGATGCATCTCATACGAAGTCGTGCCGTCGCCGAAGTTCCAGAAGAACTCGCAGTTATCGCAAGCCGGTTCCGGTGTCGCAATGAACTCGATCTCGGTGTCGGTCACATAGGACGTATAGAAGTCTGAATACACGTACTCCACTCCCACTGACACCGTCTCGGTGATCGTCTCGCCGCAGATATCGGTGACGTACACCGGGTAGTTCGTCGAGTAAGAAGGTGTCGCGAATTGATCTGTGCCGAAGGCTGGAATGCCGGGCCACTCAAAGACAAATCCGCCTTCACCGCCCTCAGCCGATACTTGTAACACCAGGCCGCCTCCACGGCAAATCACCGTGTCCGCCGATACTTCCATGGACATAGGGTTGTTCGGGATTATCAAGACAGAAGAAGCCCCAGCCTCTCCGCCGCAGCCGTCTGCAACCTCGACATCGATGCCGACCGTAGCGAAGCTCTGTACATTGATCGACGGGAGATTGGAATAGATGCTATCCGACACTTCCCAAGTGAATGCGTAATTACCAGCGCCGGAAACAATGTCCACCGTGAAGGCCGTGAGGTCAACGCAGGATGCAAACACCGAATCTGGAAGTCCTATTTCGAGCGGCGGGTTTACCACGTTTATATAGGTCAACGCCGTGCCCTCTGCCTGGCAATTGTCTGTGACAACCACCTGAATTGATGCCGGGTAATCGCTCTGGTAGCTGTAGGACGCATCGTTGCCAACCGGCACAAAGTTTTGCGTCCATTGGTAGAAATACACCCCACTGCCATTGTCGATTTGCGGCACGAGATTGAAAACCTCCGTACATGGCCCCGTCAACGTATCGGGCAAGCTGATTTCAAGTGGCTCAGAAATTACCTCAATCAGCGTGGACGCAGTGGCCGTCTGCCCGCAAGCATCGCTTACTTGTACCTCCACATTCATATCCGTATCTGTAGTCCAATTGAGTTCCGCATCGAAATCCAACCAGTTGAACCCCTCTACCCACGTGTAGTTCAGCCAAGGTTCGCCGCCCTGCGCCTCCGCCGTAATTGTAAATGGCACGTTGCATTGCACGGGGTACGATTCGTCGAGCTCCATGGTGAGCTCCGGCACGTCTAGCGTTACGTTGATCATGAAGGTCGTGGTGAAACCACAGGCATCCTCCACGAAAACGTGTACTTCTGTTGCGCCCATCCACGTCGAGAGGAAAAGCGAGTTCTCCCAACCCCAGGCCATGCCGCCGTCCTGAATCTCCCAAGTCCAAGTGTAGGGCGGGTTGCCGCCTTCAGCTAGCGCTATCAAATCTTGGCCACCGTTACAGGACAACTCAACATCGCCCCCCAGAATTTCCACTGTCAACTCCGGGTATTCCTCGACGACTATATTAAACTCGCCTTGGTCCGAAGCCATGCCGCAGGTGTCGCTCACCGTCACAATGCAATCGAAATCGGCATCGGGGTAAACTGTATACGGCGAGTCATCAAATCCCGGGTTGCAATCCCAATCGTAGTGGAAATTTCCATAACCACCTGAAATCTCGGGCAGCATCACCACCGAATCGCCAACGCAAATCGTCGTCTCAA
>CALACF010000521.1 GCA_937890245.1 uncultured Flavobacteriales bacterium | reverse complement strand
CCAGCCTCGTTGCCAGAGCAATCCGTCGCCGAGTGCGCGTAGTGAACCGTGTAGGGAAGTGCGCAGTCGAGCTGGCCGAACAAATCGCCACTGCCCGTGATCGGTGCACCGTCAAATGTTCCGTCGTAGAAGAACCAGCCGCTGTAACCGTGCGCATCGTTCATGTTGTTCGCTGCCTCGCCAACTTGGAATCCGTAGAACAGGTTGGCCGGTTGATGGCTCATCGTCATCTCGCTGCCGGCGTAATCGCCCCAGCCCGTCAACGTGCCACTCTCCAAAGTCCAATACATCCACGCTTGGTGATTGTCCGGCAGATCCTCACAATCCTGCTTGTAGTCCGTGTCAAATGGCTGATCACTCCATGCGTCCCAATCCATCCCGTTGACCAGCCGCACCTCGATCTCGAAGCCGGCTTCCAGGTTGCCGATGTCTGCCACAGTCTGGCCAATCGTCCAGGCGCCGTCGCTCATTTGGCTTATAACACCATCTCCAACAGACACATACAATTCAGCGCCAGGGAAGTTGAACATGCGCATCGCATGCGGATCGTAGCCTGTACAGGTCATTCCGCCCGCGAAGGCCTCCGGAGTGGTCGTCGCACAGTATTGTAACACGCTGTCATTTGGCGCGTTGGCCCCTTCAGATGTCGCTGTCCATGCCAATTCGACTTCGCCTCCGCAAGCATCTGCGGCCTCCACAGCGCACAGACCAGGGAATGCAGGCACTTCGCCGTTGAAGTCGGCCGAACAGAAATTGGCCTCATCGCCATCCGCCAAATCGCAGGTCGCAGTCCACTGCGGCGCAATCGTATCCAAGACAGAGATCGTGATGGCCTGCGTCGTGCTGTTCCCACAGCCGTCGGTCGCCATGAAGTAATGGGCCACCACGCTGTTTCCACAGCCGTCGGCCGACAGCGTATCCGCCCAAGCCGTCACAACCGGCTCGCCATCACACGCATCTATAGCACTCGCCACAAGCTCGGGCACATCGGCCGCGCAGGCCACCGACGTATCGACGGCCGCTCCGGCACCCAGCCCAGCAAAATTCAACGCCAGCTCCGGCGCCACATCGTCAACAACAGTCAACAGCTGGCTCCACTCCGAACTGTTGCCTGCGCAGTCGAGCGCCAGCCAAGTCCGGGTCAGCAACATTTCGGCGCTGCATCCGCCCGCTTCAGTAGTCTCTCCCAAGTATTCAAGCTGCACGTCACCGTCGCAGTTGTCCGTCACCGACAGGCTCTCGACGCCGGCTGGCGCTGGCACATCATCGCACGAAACCACGGCGTCGGCTGGACCACTCAGGATCTGCGGCGCCACATCGTCCACAACTTCAATCGTCTGAACATGCACAATCGCGTTCCCGCTAAAGTCTTCGGCCGTCCAAGTGCGGATGATCGTAAAGTCGCTCGCGCAGTCGTCGCCGTCCACGGTATCCGCGCTGAACACAACCGCGACCGCTTCGCCGTCACCAGCTCCAACGCCACCAGCTCCACTGCAGCTGTCCGTTGCCGTCAACACGGCCACAGCCGGAATATCATCGCAAGCCGCCACCAAATCACCGGGCAGGGCCTCCATAAAGAAGGGCGCCACGGTATCCACAAACTGGATCGTCTGGTCGGCCATCGCGGTGTTGCCGCACATGTCTTCGGCAGCCCAATGGCGCACAAGCGTGTACACACCAGGAACGCCGATCACCTCGTCCTCGAACGAAATCTCAACATCGCCATCACACGCATCACTGGCGATCGCAAATCCAAGCGCATCGACCGAACCGTCGTCTCCACATTGCAGCGTCACGTCAGCGGGTACCGCGTCAAAGACAGGGGACACCGTGTCGATCAAGGTGATCGATTGGATCATTGTCGACTCGTTGCCGCAGTCGTCCGTCGCGACATATGTCACCAGATAGGACGCCACGCATGAGCCACTGAAAGGCATCACGTCACCCATCACGAGGGTCACGCCGCCCAGGCCGTCCGCTCCGCCTGCGCCTCCGCAAGGGTCGTAGGCTTCGGCATAGAGCGAGTCTTCGCTCCAGAGTTCGCATGAAAGCGTCAGCTCTAATGGCCCTTCAATCACGGGCGCCGTATCGTCGATCACCGTCAGGGTTTGCTCGTGTTGTATGGCGTTTCCTGCACAGTCCACAGCGCTCCAAGAACGGGTGATAATTTGCTCGTCACCGCAAGCCCCTGGCGTTGCCCATTGGTAGAACACGATTTCGATCGCCGCATCGCAGAGCTCGAAAATCTCCATGGCAGCTGGTGCTGGAATCGAGAGGCAGCTGACCGACGTGTCCGCAGGCAGTTCCGTCGTGAACACCGGCGCGACCGTGTCGATCACGACCAAGGTTTGCTGATGCACAAGTTCGTTGCCACAATCGTCCGATGCGGTCCAGGTCCGTGTCAAGGTGTACTCGCCTGCGCAACCGGCACCATAATCGTCGGTTAACTCTTCAAAGAGCACGCTAGCCACAGGATCGCAGCCATCGGTTGCAGTCAAGACGGCCGCCTCTGGAACGAAGCCACAGCTGACCGTGGAGTCACCCGGAAGCGCGCCAGCGTCCATACCCGCGTCCGCTAAAATGTCCCAAACTGGGGCCAATGTATCGCTGACTGTGACGGTCTGCGAGCAAGAAACGCTCGTGTAGTTGTCACACATGTCCATCGCTGTGGCCGTCCAGGTCCGTGTAAACGCGTACTCGCCCGAGCAGTCGCCCGCCTCAACCAAGTCAACGTGGGCAAAGCTCGTTTCAAGTGCTTCGTCGCAGTTGTCGCTGAAGATTACCAGGGCCTCGCCGGTGCCAGCCAAGCTGGTGTCCGCAAAACAATTGGCATCTACAAAAAGGGCCAAATCATCGGGGCAGCTTAATGTGATCACCGGTGCCACCGTGTCGATGACATTGATGATTTGCGTGTAGTGGCTCCAGTTGCCGCAGTCGTCGACAGCATCGTATTCGCGCAGCCAAGTTCCTGCACATGAGGCACTCACGGGGTATGCTGCGGTGATGAAAATCTGGACCTCGCTGTCGCATCCGTCCGTTGCCGTCAGGGCGTAAACAGAGTCGGCGTTGAACACGTCGCAGGCAACAAAGGTGTTGAACTCGCCTTCAAATAGCGGCGCTGTCACATCGAGCGCCGTGATGAGTTGCTCGCATGAAACCGTGTCGCCCAGGTTTCCGCAGCCATCAATCGACGTTGCGTAGAATGTCCGGGTGAAGCTGTAGCTGCCCTCGTCGTTGCCGTCGCTGCCCTCGCCGCCGTCCGCTCCGTCACAGAGCATCGTCTGCTCACCATCTTCGTGCCACCACGACGTCCCAGTCGCAGGGTCACAGGCGTCCATGGCGCTGACAGTCGGCGTGCCGAGCAGGTCGTAAGAAACGTCGACCGTACAGTCTGCCTCCAGCGAAATGGTCGTGTCGGGAGGACAAATTACGGCAGTCACCGGGCCGGTTTGGTCAAATACGCTGATCACCATATTGCAGCTTGTCGTGTCTGTGTTGCCACAGTGGTCTGTAGCCACAGCTGTGAAGGTTCGAACGATTTCGTACTCGCCAATACAGCCGGGGATGGGCAGGCCATCCTCAAAAGTCACCTCGATGGCGGGCTCGTCCGTTCCGCAATTGTCCGTCGCACTCGCTTGCGCCCAACCCAGCAGGTCCACGCTCAAATCTGTCATGCATTCCGCATCGACGACCAGCACCGTATCCGCTGGGCAAACGATGGAAACGACAGGGTTCGTCTCGTCGAAGAGCTCGAGGTATTGCTCGAACGTTCCGACGTTTCCACAATCGTCGACCAAGACGTATTGGCGTAGAACCAATCCAAATGGCTGAACGCATCCGCCCGAGAACGGGGTGTCGGTCCAGGTTAGATCCACTGCGCCGCCGCAGCCGTCCTCGACTGTGATGTAGGCGGGACCCTCTGGCGCATCTGTGTACGCCTCGCAGGCCAGGGCGTAGGGCGTTGGGCCGTCCACCACGTAAGGCGCGTTCAAGTCAACGACCGTCACCGTTTGCTGCACGGCCACAAAGTTTCCGCAGTCGTCCACAAAGGTGTAGGTCCGGTCGACCTTGAAGCTGCCGACACATTCCACAGCGTACACGCTGTCCTCAACCCAGCTGTAGGCCACGTCGGAGTCCGTGTTGTCGCTCGCGCTGAGCACCGTGTACTCCACTTCGGCGTCGTAGTCTTCGCAGGCCACGATCGAGTCTGTGAGTGAGGCCAATGGCGCGATGGTATCCAGAATATTCACAACCTGCTCGCAGACACTGGAGTTCCCGCAATCGTCGGTCGCCGTGAAAGTCCGAACAAAGGTCAGGGTGCCTTCGTGCAAGGCGTCATCACCTTCGCAGGCCACGACAAATTCGCTGTCGAAATGTACGAGGACGATCTCCTCTACCAGGGTGCAGTTGTCCGTCAAAATCGGCTCGCCGAGCGCCACGGTGGTCGTATCGTCGGTCGGGTCCAAGTCGAGATAGATCTCGATATCGGCAGGGCATTCCATGCCGGGCGCCGTCGTGTCAATCAGCACCACTTCTTGATCGAAAGAGCTGCTGTTTCCGCAGTCGTCTGTCACCGTCCACGTCCGCAGCCAGATGCCGGGGCAAGAAGGCGCGCCCATTGAGCCCGTGTCTACCGCCGCCGCTGAAATGCTCACGCTCACTTCGGAGTCGCAGGCATCGTAAAATTCAAGCGCTACCAACGCCGGGTCGGTCGGGTCATAAAGCAGCTCGCAAGAAACTGTCACGCTCGGTTCGGCGTCCAAGAACACGGGGGCCGTCACATCGTTCACCTCGATGAACTGCTCGCATGAAATGGTGTCGCCTATGTTGCCACAGTCGTCTGTGGAGTAAGCGTAGAAAGTACGGGCGAAGCTGTAGCTGCCTTGGGCGAGCGAGTCGTTGTCAACCGCGCACACAAAGGTGCTCGGCCCATCTATATGGAATATCGCAATGCCGGGATCGCTGTCGCAACCGTCAACTGCCAGCGCTGTGGCGTCGCCCAGAGCCGCCAATCCGAGGTCGGCCGCGCACAAGGCGTCCATGTTGATCACCGTGTCGGTGGGGCAGAAAATGTCTGTTACAACAGGGGCGATCGTGTCGACCACCGTGATAACCTGGGTGCAGCTGGTGTTGGCCTCGTTGCCACAATGGTCGACCGAAACCGCCGTCCATGTGCGTTCCACCACAAAGCTGCCCTCGCCCTGCTCGCAGAGCCAGACCGGTTCGCTGTCGGCCACGGTGTAGTCGAGCGTGGGCTGCACATCGCAGTTGTCCAGCACGCTGACTTGCATTGGAACCAGCGCTCCTTCTGTCCAGTCCGCCTCGCAATTGGCATCGAGACCCACTGTTGTATCGGGCGGACAAACGAATGAGATTTCCGGTAAAACGGTATCGATCATCGTGATGAATTGGCTCTCGAGCGTCGTGTTGCCGCAGGCGTCCACGACCGTGTACACAACGTTGAAGGTCGGTGCGGGCGTCACGCAGCCGCCGGACATGCCGTAGCACGATGCGTAGGCCGTGTCGATTACGCAGTTGTCGGCGTAGGTCAGGATGCCGTACTCGACGAGCTGGTCAATGTCGCACACCCACTGATCGCAGGCGAGTTCAGCTTCCACGCCCGAAATTCCAATGCTCGGCGCAATCACGTCTTGCACGTACAAGAGCTGCGCGCCGTCCGCAATTGAAACGTTGCCGCAGGAGTCAGTTGTGGTTGCAGTCCAAGTCCGTTCGATGGTGTAGCAACCCGTTGAAACACTATCAATCGCTACATCTA
>CALACF010000520.1 GCA_937890245.1 uncultured Flavobacteriales bacterium | reverse complement strand
CGTGTTAACATCATTGAAGCAGTCGCCCGCACAGTTCACGTTTACACTGGCTGGATACGTACAAGAACCGTCACTAGAAGTGGCCGAGTCATCGTAGTTGCAAGCGAGCGCATCCGTACATCCAAAGCAAGAGCTGTAATCGCAGCTGTTGTCGTTGATCGAAGCTGCAGCGTCGTAGTTGCAAGCGAGCGCATCGGTACAGCCCAGGCAGCTCGTTAGGTCGCAGCTTGCATCGTCTTGCGTTGCGCCATCGGTGTAGTTGCAGGCCAACGGATTTGTGCAACCGCTGGTCTCTGTTTCGTCGCATTGACCGTTTGTATTCACATCATTCAAGCAATTTCCATCGCAATCGAGGTAGGTTACGCCGTAGAGATCCTCGGCCGACAAGCAAGTCAAAGGTATCGTTGCCGTTACATCGTAGTTGCAAGAACCTGGCGTTGTGCAGCCAGCACAGCTGGAAAATTCACAAGGGTCTGTGCTGCCGAAGTTGCAGGCAAATTCCAGTTCGCAATCCGTGAAATTGATGCTTGGAGGCGTGCCGTCGTAGGTGCAGCCCACGGTCAAGAAACTTGGTGTTCCCGGGGTGTAGTTGTTGGCCGTTGCGTCTCCACAGCAGCTATAGAAATCACATGCTGAATCGTCCTGAATCGTAGCCGTCGGATCGTAGTTGCAGGCAAAGGTGATCATGCAGCCAGCACAGCTAGTGAAATCACAGCTGCCGTCGTCGGTGTTTGCTGTCGCGTCGAAGTTGCAAGCTGTGTTGTCGATGCAACCGCCGTACTGGCAGCTGCCGTTGTTGAAGTCGACCGTCCCGTCGTAGTTCATGGCTGCGCTATCGTTGCAACCGCCGTAGATGCACGTGCCATCATCCATGGTCGCACTTGCATCGTAGTTGAAGGCCTGGCTGTCGATACAGCCACGGCATGAGAAGAACTCACAGCTGCCGTCGTTCATCGAGGCGTCCACGTCGTAGTTACATGCAATGCTGTTCGTACAACCAGCGCAGCTGGTCGTGTCGCAGCTATCGTCGTCAATGTTGGCGGCCGGATCGAAGTTGCAAGCCTGCGCGTTTGTACAACCGGGGTAGCTACAAGAACCGTCGTTGAAGTCCGCGGTGTTGTCGTAGTTCGAAGCCGCCGCATCGGTGCAACCACCAAAGAGGCAAGAGCCGTCGTCAATCGTAGCGTTGGCGTCGTAGTTGAAGGCACCGGCATCGGTGCAGCCACGGCATGAATCGAAGTCGCAGTTGCCGTCATTTTCAGTGGCAGCAGCATCGTAGTTGCAAGCGCTGTCAAATGTGCAACCCTGCACTTCGTGTTCGTCACAGATGCCGTCATTGTCTGCGTCATTGGCACAGTTTCCAAAGCAATCGTATGGTGCGGGCGGGTATTGGCACGTGCCATCATCGTCCGTAGCCAAGTTGCTGTAATTACAACCTGCAACGTCAGTACATCCAGGCACTTCGTCTTCGTCGCATACGCTGTCGGCATCGCTGTCGTTCAAGCAAGCACCGTCGCAGTCGACGTTGTTCACGCCGTAGTAGTCCTCGGGGTACAAGCAAAGGCTGGCGTCAAGGTTTTCTGCATCCGGATTGAAGTTGCAAGCAGCCGCATCCGAACATCCACATCCAAGCGTTCCAAAATGGAGCGTCTCAAAAATCATGTTGTCGCCATCGCCTTCTGGGAAGAGCTGAACGAAAAGTTCACCGTAGAGGGTTCCGTCTGTGGTGAATTGGCCCACCAGAACACGCTGATCGTAGCCTGACACACCGTTGGATGCGCCGTTGAGCGTAAACCAACCACCACCAACTGCTCCATCAATCATGATGTCACCACCGGCGTCAAAGCCAGCAATCCAGGGCTCGCCTTCGATCAACGACACATCGACTTCGCCGAGCGCGCTATTTGCCTGGTTTTGCAATCCCACCGTCACCCACGAGTCGTAAACGAGCTCGGGAAATGGGATCAAGAGCATGGGGTTGATGCCCTGCGCACTGCTGCTGCCCAGAATGTGATGATAGAAGTTCGTCGTGGTCTGGATGCGGGTCGGGTTCGCCGCGTCACCCGTCACAGAGCTGAGGAAGTCCATATTGGACGGTGTGCTCACATACAAGCGGTAGGTCGTCTGGCCTGCGAGGTCACCCTCGGTGTGGTAGGCCACCGTGTCGATTTCGAGCGAAATATTGCTGAATGTCGGCGCAATGCCGCTGCATGAGCAGTACTCGCAGGATCCGTCGTCTGACGTTGCGATCGGGTCGTAATTACAACCGGCGCTGTCCATGCAGCCCATGTATTCCAATACAGTGATGGTCTGGACAGCCGTCACACTGTTGCCACAATCGTCGGAAGCCGTGAAGGTCCGGGTGATCAGAGTTTGTGTGTTGTCGCTATTGCTTGCATCAGCAGACGTCACGTTGACTGTCGAGCAGTCGTCGCTGGCCGTGGCCATGTCCGTTGGGACTGTGCCGTCAACATAGATTGTCACGTCAGCAGGAACATCCGTGAAAGCGGGTGCTTGGGTGTCGATGTAGTGGAATACTTGCGTTGCAATCGCGCTGTTTCCGCAGTCGTCCGTGGCCGTGAAGATCCGCGTCACAAAGGACTCGCCAGCGCAATCGCCCGAAGTGGTGGCGTCGCTTTGGCTCATTGAAATGCTGCCGCAATCGTCAGAAGCCGTAGCATCTAAAGTGGGCAAAGCATCGCCGCACTCAAGCGTGACATCAGCTGGAATATATGTGAATACAGGTGCTGCAGCATCCATCACCGTGATGAGCTGGATTTTGTTGAACCCATTTCCACAGGCATCAGTCAAGGTCCAGGTTCTGACGACCACCGAAGCGGTGCAATCGTCGTTCTCCCAGCCCGCAGCATCGCTGTGCTCAACAGTCACATCCGCGCTGCAGTCCGTCCATGAGGTCACATCGCCTGTATTCGCAGGGTCCGTTGAGTCGCCGCAGTTGATCGTAACGTCTCCCGGAACATCAAACACCGGGTCGGTGCTGTCCACAAAGGTGATCGTCCGCGTCGCACTGGATGTCATACCATAGGCATCCGTTGCCGTGAAAGTCTGAACCATCAACTCATTGCAGGCGTCGCCAGCATTCGACGTGGTCATTGTTACAGAGACGACGCTGCACGCCTGTTCAGCGGTTGCCATGTCATCTGGAATCGCATCACCGCATTCAAGGGTGACATCTTCCGGTACATAAGTAAATATTGGTGCTGATGGATCGGACAAAGGCTCAAATGAGATCGTCACAAGCTCGAATTCTGTTTCATTTTCAGGGACCACTTGCACGAGCATTTGACCCGTGATATGTCCCCCTGTCGTCAGCTGAGCGAGCAAGACGCGCTGGCCAGCACCTGAAATTCCGTTGCTGTAGTTGTTTGTCACAAACCATGCACCGCCGTAAAATCCGTTAATTGCAAAGGATTCACCCGCAGCAAATTCAGCTGTCCATGACTCAGATTCAACGTACTGAATCGCCGTTTCGTTCGAGGCTGCATCTGGCGTTTGATCGATGCCAATTGTCAACCAGCTGTCGTACTCGAGATCTGGAAAATTGGAATACAACAACGGGTTGGAACCCGAGGCAAAGTTTCCGCCCAAGGCATCCTGGTAGAAGCTGCTCGTCGTGTTGATTATCGTCGCACCCGTGCCATCGCCACCGGCAACAGCCGTGACGAGATCACCAGCAGAAGGCGTGGTGACGTACAATCGATAGGTGGTCTGTCCGGCAAGGGCGCCTTCGGTATGGACGGCAACAATGTCCACGTCCATTCCGTAACCCGGGAGGCTTGCAGATGTAGGGATGCAGCAAGTCGCGCAAGTCCCATTGTCTTCTGTGGCCGATGCTTCATAGTTGCATGAAGCGCTGTCCGTACAACCGTACGTTTCGTCCACATCGCAGACGCCGTCTGCATCGAGGTCAGCCATACAAGGGCCGCCGCACACGCCCAAGACGTCTAACTGGTTTCCGTTGCAATCGCAGTCGCTCGCAGGGATACCTGATCCACCGCACACGTTGCATTCGTCCAATACCGAACAGCTTCCATCGTCATCTGTTGCAAATGCGTCGTAGTTGCAAGCCGCGCTGTCTAAACAACCGGCGATTTCGTCCGTGTCGCAAACGCCATCGTTGTCGGTGTCCGCGCAAGGGCAGTCCACCGTGCTGAAAGCATAGCTGTGGTCAATCTTGTCTACTTGGCTCCCATTTGGAAAAGTCTGAATGTGCAATTGACCGGAAATATCTCCATCCGTGGTCAACTGAGCGATGAGCACTTTAAGCTCGGAACCAGCAATCCCATTGGCCGAAGTTGGAAGAATGTACCATCCGCCGCCAACTGTCGTATTCATCTCGATATCTCCTCCATCAGCAAACGAAGTCACCCATGAACCAATATTCGGATCAACGAGGGTCGCCACATCGGTCTGGCCTGCTGCCAAGTCGGTCTGGCTATCAATGCCAATTGTCACCCAGCTATCATACGCGAGATCGGGGAACAAGGAGAAAAGGCTGGAGTTGATACCGTTGGGCGTGGTACCTCCCAACGAACCCTCCTGGTAGAACGACGTCGTCGAACGCAGGAAGGCCGGCGTGGCCGCGTCACCGATTACCGCCGACACGAAGTCGGTGGCAAGCGACGTGTTCATGTACACGCGGTAGGTCGTCATGCCGGGGATCCCATCGTTTGCGTAGGTTTCTACGGAAAGGTGGAACCCGGCGGTGTCGCCAGAGGTTAGAAAACATGCGTCATCCTGGGCATAGGCCGTGGTTGACATCAAAAGGGTTGCCGTAAAGAGGCAGAGTGTGTACAGTCGAGTGAGCATCATCGGACAGTTAATCTTTCGAAAGATACGTTCAAAGCTTCAATAAAATACCATTCGTCGACGTTTATTTTCGTTTCGTCGTCTATTCAGTGAGTTTTGTCGTGTGATACGAAGGTGTATAATGTATTGAAAAGCGATGAAAATTGGCATCATCCTCGCCCCCTATCTCCCGCAGATGCTGAATATCTTTGCCGATAGAATACCCACCAGATGTTTGACAACCTGCAGGAACGCTTCGACAAGGCGTTCAAAACGCTTCGAGGAGAAGGCCAGATCACCGAGGTCAACGTCGGCGAGACCGCCAAGGAGATTCGGCGCGCGCTGATCGAGGCAGACGTGAGCTACGCAGTGGCCAAGTCATTTGCTGGGCGCGTAAAGGAAAAGGCAATCGGCCGTGAAGTGATGACCAGCGTGAAGCCAGGCCAACTTCTGGTGCAGATCACACAAGAGGAGTTGACCGAGCTGATGGGCGGCGAAAACCAGTCGCTGAACATCAAAGGCAGCCCAGCGGTGATTGTGATGAGCGGTTTGCAGGGATCCGGTAAAACAACGCATGCTGCCAAGCTGGCAAAAATGCTTGCTGCCAAGGGGCGGCGACCGTTGCTGGTCGCCTGCGACGTTTACCGTCCGGCGGCCATCGACCAGCTCCATGTGCTCGGCGAACAGATTGATGTGGATGTCTACTCAAATCTCGAGCTGAAGGATCCTGTCGAAATCGCACGCGAAGCTGTGCGCCACGCAAAGGCCCGGGCCTATGACACCGTGATCGTCGATACAGCGGGCCGCACGGCGGTAGATGAGAAAATGATGGCTGAAATCGAAGCCGTCGTCAACGCCGTCAACCCATCGGAAACACTATTCGTCGTCGATGCCATGACGGGCCAAGACGCTGTCAACACAGCCAAGGCCTTCCACGAACGCATCGCATTTAACGGGGTGATCCTCACCAAGATGGACGGCGACACACGCGGAGGTGCGGCGCTCAGCATTCGCGAAGTAACAGGCGTTCCAGTCAAGTTCATCGGAACTGGCGAGAAACTCGATGCCCTGGAGCTCTTTCACCCCAATCGCATGGCCGAGCGCATCCTCGGCATGGGAGACGTGGTCTCGTTGGTTGAGAAGGCCCAAGAGCATTTTGACGAAGACGCGGCAAAGAAGCTCGAAGCAAAGATCCGCAAGAACAAGTTTGACCTCGACGACTTTCTAAAGCAGATTCAGCAGATCCAGAAGATGGGCAATGTCAAAGATCTGCTCTCCATGATGCCCGGCATGGGCAAGGCCTTGAAAGGGGTCGAGATCGAAGACGACGCATTCAAAGGTCTTGAGGCCATCATCCAATCGATGACCCCCGACGAGCGCCGCCAGCCCGAGACGCTCAACGGCAGCCGCAAGCAGCGCGTAGCGCGCGGAGCTGGTGTTGACCTCACTGAAGTCAACAAGCTCCTCAAGCAGTTCAACGACATGAAGAAGATGATGAAGATGATGTCTGGCATGGGAGGCAAAGGACGCCGTCAGATGATGAGCAACTTGATGGGCGGCGCTGGTGGTCCCGGCGCACCTGGTGGAATGCGCGGACGATGAAGTTGCTCGACGGAAAAGCGCTGTCGGCGCTGCGGGTAGAATCAATCGCCATCGAAGTCTCGTCCTTTGTTGCCGCTGGGCATGCGCCGCCACATTTGGCCGCCGTCTTGATTGGCGAGGACGGAGCGAGCAAGACCTATGTAGAGCACAAGGTGCGCAAATGTGCAGCTGCCGGATTTCGCAGCACGCTGATTCGGCGCGACGCATCCTGTTCGCAAGACGAACTGCTTGAAATCGTCGCGGGCCTGAATGCCGATCCTGACCTCGACGGCTTCATCGTCCAATTGCCGCTCCCCCCCCATTTGAATGCCCAAGCGGTAATTGAGGCGGTTGACCCAGCAAAAGACGTAGACGGATTTCACCCGGAAAACATGGGCCGGCTCGCATTGGGGCTCGACGGCTTTGTACCGGCCACGCCGGCGGGCATCGTACAGCTGTTGGGCCATTATGGCATCGAGACTTCGGGACGACACGCCGTGGTGGTCGGCCGAAGCGACATTGTGGGTACGCCCATGGCGCTGTTGCTGTCGCGCAACGCGCCGACCGGCAACTGCACTGTGACGCTTTGCCACAGCCGGACGGCCGATTTGGCGGCCGAGCTTCGGCGCGCCGATATCGTGGTGGCAGCCGTTGGGCGGCCGGGCATGGTGACGGCCGACATGATCAAGCCGGGGGCCGTGGTGGTCGACGTGGGTATCACACGCGTTGACGACCCGACGGCCAAGCGGGGTTATCGTTTGAAGGGTGATGTTGACTTTGCCAGCGTCTCGGCGGTTGCCAGCGCCATCACGCCCGTGCCTGGTGGCGTGGGGCCGATGACCATTGTGGGGTTGCTTGAAA
>CALACF010000519.1 GCA_937890245.1 uncultured Flavobacteriales bacterium | reverse complement strand
TTGCTGGAATGGTTGGCATCAGTCGGGGTATGTCTCGGCTGTTCTATTGAAGCAGTTTTGTGGTTTTGACGCTGAACAAAGCATCCATTATTGGGAAGATTGCGCGGACAATTGGAGCCGGGGATACGACCGCATTCGGCATGCGATCAAGGTGTTCACCCCGTTGGACAAGTATGCCATTTCAGATGAAGTAAAGGCCTCCATATGCCCCTGCTACAACGACATACGAGAAGGAGATGTCATCAACATCCAGCCGCAGGAAGTGACCACCGGAAAGTCAAATACAACCCTGCAGTTTCCGACGAGTGTTTCAGATTTGCCGCCATCTGTCTCGACATTTCTCGATCAGTACGCCGAAATGATGAAGGAGAATCCATTCATTTCCGTCGAAGTAGAAGGCCACACCGACGCCATTGGCAATGACTTTGCCAATATGGAACTTTCAGCGTCACGTGCCAACAATGTCTACCGCTACCTGATCCAGCAAGGCGTGGACTCCGTCCGCCTCACATTCCACGGTTACGGTGAAAAGCATCTGCTCAACCGCTGTGCAGACGGGGTGCACTGCACCAATGAAGAACACGCATTGAACAGGAGAATTCAGTTCACCGTGACCGATATCTCGCAGCAAATCAATTTTGAGAAAGGCAGCAATGTGATTTCAGCCGAAGACAAGCTGATGCTGGTGAAAATTGGCCGCTATCTCAGAGAGTTCAAGCACACCACCATCGAAATTGGAGGACATGCAGACGGGGGCAGCGGGACTGAATTTGTAAACAACAACATCTCTGCTCTACGAGCAGAACGGGTCTATGCGTTTTTAAAGAACAACGGGTTTGACGTAGAGAACCTCACGCATCAAGGGTACGGCGCGAGTCAGCCGATATACCACGACGTACGCGATCGACGCATAGAATTTCGAGTCCAACACAACAAGCGCTCAAAATAAGTTTGAACTTCTGTGATGATCCGCCTGCTCACGATCCCGCTGCTCTGCTTGACGTTCGGCGCTTGGGCTCAAGACTTGTCGCACCCTCCAGGATTTTATAGCGATGCCTTCTACTTGAAGCGTGCGGCTGATGCCAGCAGGATTTCGGGTGAACTGACCTATGCCACACAGGTCGCCGGGCCTTACGAGACCTTCCCTGATTCACTGCTCATCGACCAAAATATCTGCCTGCAGTTCCGGCGGACATCTTCTGCAGGCCAGCCGGCCAAGGCGCTCGGAAGCAGCAGTTATTTCATCGGCCTCAAAACCGGCTTCAAGGTGGTCTCCCTGCACATCGATGACGACCACCTGTTCGACCCGATTACCGGCCTGTATGAACGCGGGCCCAGGGCGAAATTTGACACAATCGAGCAGGTATATATCGGGGCCAACTACGTCAAAAAGTGGGAGCGGGACTGCCACGTCGAGATTTTTGATCAGCACGGCCAGCGCATCGTAAACCAAGCTGCAGGGCTGCGAATTTTTGGCGGGATGAGCCGACATTATCCCGAAAAATCACTCCGGCTCATTGCGCGAAAATCCCATGGCGAGCCCACATTCGATGCCGATGTGTTCGGCCAGGGCGCAAAGCCGTACAAGCATTTGGTGCTGCGACATTCCGGCAATGACTACCGGGCATTGAGATTCAAGGATGCCTTTTTGACCGCTCTCGCCGCCAAAGCTGGTCTCGATGTCCAAGCCTCGAGTCCATCGCATCTTTATGTCAACTCGGAATACTGGGGCATTTACAACATCCGCGAAAAAATCAACCAGCACTTCCTAGCAAACAACTACAACATTCAACACCAATCAGTGGACATACTTCAGGGCAGCCAAACAGTCCAAGAGGGGAGCAAAGAAGACTATGTCGCATTGCGAAACTATGTCTCGCAACACCCGCTGTCGGATGAAGAGCATTACCGCTGGGTTCAGCAGCGCATGGACACGCGGAGCTTCATCAATTTCTGGATACACCAAATTCACTTTGCCAACCACGACGCCCGCGGCAATATTCGCTTTTGGAAGTCCGACGAACTCGACGGAAAATTTAGGTGGATTCTCTACGACACGGACCTGGCCTTCATCCCTTCCATGGTGCGCGAAAACACCCTCGCCGACTTCACCTCCAGCACCATGACCGATTGGTACAATCCACGATGGGCTACCATGATGCTGAGGAACTTACTTGAGAATGAGACCTTCCATCAGGAATTCATATTACAAGCCACCCTCCTACTCAACACGACGCTTGGAACCAAGCAAGTTGAATCTGTAATAGACCAATTCAGAGCGCTTTACGAACCCGAAATGCCCCACCATTTTCAAAACAGAAGGGCTTTCCAATCACGGCAGGGAAGCCTAGATGACTGGTACCGAGAAATTGAGAAACTGCGGGCATTCGCACAAAAACGGCCACCGCACATTTACGCGCATCTAAAAAAATCACTCGGCCTGAAGACGCTCTACCAATTGGACATTGAAATCATCAACCCCTCTTGTGGAGCGGTCCATTTAAACGAGAACGCTGCGCTGGACGGAGGCTTCTCCGGGAAAATGAGCCAAGAGATCGGCCTTCCCATCCGCTTTGCTCCCAATCTCGGCTACCGGGTTGAAGGCTCGGTGGAGGACACGATTCGCTACACAGCTGCATCCCGAACCGGTCAGCCCGACAGCATTTCACTGCACATCCGCTTTTTGCGGATACCAGACTCCACAGCACCAATAGTAATCAACGAGTTGGACGGGACGTTGAGCGCAAGCTGGGGAAACGAACTCTATGCCGCGGAGCTCTTCAACCAAGACAGCTTGCCCGTCGCTTTGGACGGGTGGAAATGGGTGGACGGCCGGGGAACGATTTACACCATCGCAGATACAGCCATTGCCGGATCCGGATTCTTTGTGCTGCCCGCCGGCGGAGGCCAGACATATAAACTCTTTGACGGGCAAGGTGGACTCGTCGACAGCGTGGCTTGTGTCGGTGGAATTGCCAATCACGGATTTTCACGGACCTTTCCCTTTGACCACTTCCTCGACAGCACCTCCGTTTGGCATCAGAATAGCAGTGCATCCATCGGCTCTCACAACAGGTCGTACCTGAATTATTTCGAAGAGATTTCTGAGCGCCGGCGAATCAAAGCTGAACGTGAGTGGAAAAACAAACGCACAGCTTACATGTCGGCCGGGCTGATCGTGGCGCTGCTCGCAGGACTGCTCGGTTGGCGTTTGCGACTCAGGCGCCGGCGCGGGTCCGGTGGTGGTAAATAAGCCCGAGTACCCAGCGAACTTCAGTTCGGGCCAGGCCTGAGTACAGCTCTGGACCGTGCTGTCTTTGCACGAAGAGTTCTAGATGGTTGTGCTTGTCGAATTTCAGGTCCGTCGCCAGACGCCAACGGTGCCGGGGCTCTGGGTATGCCGCATCGGCTTCGCCTTCTGGGAAATATTCATAGGCCAATTCAGGATCGGCATCCCATGATTTGAAGTTGTAGCCCAGCATCATTCGATAGCGCCACTTGCTTTGAATGGGCACCTCGATCGGATCGTCTCCGCCCGCCAAATACAGGGCGCGCGTTTGCTGATACCCAGCGCGCCACGCGAGCTCCCAGCGCTCGTATTTGGCCGAGCCTCCATATTGGGCAAACGTGCGGACGAAGCGCTCGAAACCCTGCTTGCCGCCTGTGTCGTCCAGCGCCGACGTATGGCGCAGGCCCACACTCAGAAACTGCGCATCGCTGACTTTGTTCCATTCCGGACTCCAAGACAGGGACGCTTGGTGGTGGTGGTGCTCGTTCAGCTAGACATCTTGCAGGCGGTGGTATTGGT
>CALACF010000518.1 GCA_937890245.1 uncultured Flavobacteriales bacterium | reverse complement strand
CCTTCGGAGATGATTACGACACTTCGTGGATGATCGTCCCGCTCAGTGGTGACTGCGAGGTCGGGCTGAATTACTTGGACATGAACAAGATCCCGGCGAAGGGTAAAGTAGACTGGGATGCGTTGCTGGCGGAGAAGGAGAGTAGTTAAGGTGAAACAATTGAAAATTGAATCATGAAAAAAGTAGTATCGATCCCAATGGCAGTGCTGATGGCGCTGATGATTAGCGGCTCAGGCTGCGTGACATCCGAGACCGGCAAGAGGGAACTCGATGTGATCAAGGTGGCGAAGATCGTCCGCGAGGCGTCCAAGCAGGGCGCAGCCTGGGATCTCGGGAACAACCCTGATCACAAGAAGTACTACGTCACAGCCGTCCAGCTGGTGGCCAAGCTCATCCAGGACGAGAATTACGACTCCTCTGAGCTTGCCATAGCCCTGTCCGATCTTCCTATCCGGCAACTCCAGAGTGAGACTGGCGTCCTTATCGTGGGGTCGGCCGTTACCATCTATGATGTCTACTCCAACAAAGTCGTCAATCTTGACAAAACCAAATACCTGAAACCTATCATGCAGGCCATTCATGACGGGATTCAAGAAACGCTTGAAAGTACGCCATGACCTCAGGTGCCGTGGCGCAGCCTGATCTGTCCAGGCCAGGCTCGTTTCAGACGGGGTTGGCCATGGCCCAGCTGTCCAAGCTGGCTTACGGGCCTGACATGGGGCAGGTGGAGTCTGACCTCCTGGGCGCCGGTTACCTCACATACGACTTCGTAGAGGGGAAAGCGGAGCACGCTGATACCCAGGCCGTCATCGTATCGACACGCTCGGCGGTTGTGGTCGCCTTCCGTGGAACGGAGCCAAAGAAGCTCCAGGATCTGCTCACGGACGTAAAGTTCAGGCAGGTGGACCTTCCTTCCGAGGAAGGCCGGGGAGCTGTTCACCGAGGGTTTCACGACGCGTTCACACCCGTGTGGGACAAGGTGCGCGGCGTGCTGGCGAAGCACGGAGGTAAGAAGGTGTTTATTACGGGGCACAGCCTCGGCGGCGCCCTCGCCGTTGTGCTGGCTGCCCGGCTGGTGGCCAGCGGTCAGGATGTCGAGGGACTCCACACATTTGGTCAGCCTCGCGTCGGTGACCCTACCTTTGCCAGGTGGTTAGCCCAGAACGTCCACCACTTCTACCGGTGGCGGAACAACAACGACATCGTGACCCGTATGCCCCCTGGCCACTGGGGCTACGAGCACTCCGGCCACCAACGCTATTTTAACCGACGTGGGAACCTCAAACAGTACGGAGGGCTCATGCTGCGCCTTGACCTCCTCCTCGGTAGGTACGACAATCTTTTGAAGATGTTCAACAAGCTGAGAGCCACTGACGGTTTCGGCGATCACAGCATGGACAACGGCTACGTCCCGCTTTTGGATAAAATTTCCAAGGGCGCGTAGTTAGGGTGTGAAAGACGAAAGACGAAAAACCAATGAGAGCTAGAGAAATCGTTGAGAAGGCGTGCGCCGCAGACCCTGTCAAGGAGCCGAAGACCAAGCCTGCCCCAAAGGCGCCTGGAGATCCTCGTCCGGGTACGTCGCCCTATCGCGGCCCGAACAAGCGTCCCAACGTCATTCCTCGCCCCAAGGGAAAGAAGAAGACGGATGTGGCCAAGGCCCCAGGTAGAGTGACCTTCGAGTCAATCAGGCGCATGGCAGACCGGGCCGTGACACGGATGCTTGATGATGCGTAAGAAGCTATCAGCCGCAGAGCTGGTGGTTGAGATGGCGTTGGACACGGGTGATTACCCCAACTTCGTCGATCCAGGCCGCCAGAGACAGTTATCCCGCAGGGAACATCCCTACCGGGATAATCCCGCGTTCCCGCAGCACCAAGGGGGCGGCCCCGAGGACAACTACGAGGAGCGCCTGACATCCGAGCAGTATCGGTTCACCCTGGAGAAGCTCCAGCGCTACATGACCAGGCTGACGGGCGAGGACTTTCGGATTCGTGGCCCGCAGCATGTCATGCCCGTCATGCAGATGGCAATGCAGGGCCTCGAAACGCTCAAGGACAAGGAGAGGGAGCACACTGCGCAGCTCGAAGAGTTGGCAATCAGGCTGGTGTTCATGCTCCCCGAGTTCGCCAAGTTCAAGGAACCCTACGAGAACGACGAGTTCAGGATTTCAGCAAGCCTCCAGGACCGGCCAAATATGGACGGCGCCGAGTTTTCACCGGAGGCTAGGGAAGATGGCGGTGAAGAAGGCGACGACGAAGGCGACGAAGAAGAGGAATACGGCCAGGACGTTGACCTGGGAGAGGAAGAGCAGGCCGAGGAGCCGCCCCTTGACCTCGACGCCCTGAAGTCGGCGGTCCATAAGCGCAAGTTTATCAACGCCATGATTCAGGGATCGGCCATATCCAAGAATTATGCATTCCACCTGGTCCAGGAGGAACTTGACGCGATTGATCCTGCACTTGTCAACCTCTACGGGCTGATCATGGCCTTTGCTGAATTTGGTTATTTCGCGGCATCCGAGCAGCAGCAGCTTGACGCCTTGCGCGGAGGGGGCGGGACGATGGCAGGGTCCTCGCGCCTGCGCTACGAGGAGTCCATGGAGGAGTCCCTGCTCCAGGAGGGCGTGTATGTGATCGAGGCCCAGGGCCAGATTTTCCCAGTGCTGGTCCAGGAGATCGTCAAGGGGATGATGGAGATGGTGTCCATGGGCGGTCTCCCAGAAGATCCGCGCATGAGCCAGGCAGTGCTCGACCAGGCGGACGTGATCGACCACGAGGTGTGGTCGACGGTGCTCGGCAGGGGACTGTGGAATCAATACACTGACGCGCTCCAGCTGACCGATGGCGATCTGACAATGTACCTCTACAGCAAGCTCGTGGCGATGCCTGACAGAGAGTTCAACGAGACGATGCAGACCATCCTCGGGGGTGGCGACGCCGCCAAGAACAAGGCTCGGTTCCTACTGGATCAACTTCGCCTGGACATGGCGGAGCAATCCAAGGAGGACGCCGGATTCGGCGTGGATGACGAGGACGAGGATGAGGACGGCCAGTCAGACTGGGGTAAGGGATGGGACCCTGATGATGACGACGATGACGGCGGGGCTGTCTACGCTGAGAGCAGGAGCCGTGATCTCACCAGGAAAATGATCGGTGGCTAGCGCACGTCAAATTGTAGACAATTTGGTGGAAGCGGGCATGTCTCGCCGCGATTTCATTGGGAGGACAGCGGCAGGTGTGGCTGCATCGGGAATCTCTGGGACGGCGGGAGCGGCCTCAAGCGGCGCGAAGGGATCAAAATACATCTTCCCTGACCTGATGGATCAGATTCTGACAAAGATCCCTGGTGCGCAGTACACCCTGGACCGACATCTCAAGCTCGGGCGTCCTCTGAAGGAACTGGAGATGGAATTTTACCGCGCCGCCGGGGGGGAGCCCTTGTTAACGCTACCTCCGTCTCTCGAAAAGTGGCATGCTTACATGCGAGACGTTTACGATATCTACTGGGGAGACGCTGCCGGTGAGGCTGAGGCTGTTGGCCTTGAGCAGTGGCTGAAGAACACGCCGAT
>CALACF010000517.1 GCA_937890245.1 uncultured Flavobacteriales bacterium | reverse complement strand
CTTACTACGACGACCTGGGGGCTGTTGGCATTCTGAACTGTGGCGCCACAGCAAATGCGCAATACGACATCGACACGCAAGGCGACATGCCGACCGGCTGCAGCTCGGACTACATGGTTTCTGTGACAGCGACCAATGACAATGACGTGAGAACCTTCAGCGGCTACGGCGCCACGACCATTGACCTGGGCGCGCCCGGCGAGGATGTCTACCTGCCTGCGGGCGGCGGTAGCAGTTACGGAACGACGTCCGGGACTTCATTTGCAAGCCCTTGTGTGGCTGGGGCGATTGCCTTGGTTTACAGTGCGCCTTGCACCGAACTTATGGACTTGGTGATGGCCAATCCTCAGGCGGGTGCTGATATGGTGCTCGGCTACATTCTCGACGGGGTTGATGTGGTGGACAATCTCGTGGGAGAGACGGTGACGGGTGGCCGCTTGAATGTGGCGAATTCAGTCAACCTTGCTTTGGCAGGTTGCGGGCCGCTCGACTGCACGCCGCTCGGCTCGACAGCTGCTGTGGAGTGTGTCTACAATGCGGAGATGGACACGGTGCTGACGACGATTTTGTTCAGCCCGGAAATGGCGACCTCCCTTTGTTCAACGGATAGCATTTGCTGGGCTGAGGATCTTATGACGGGTGGCGAACCCCAAGGCTACGGGGCTTGGACCTGTGCGCCTGTGGCGCTCGGAAGTGGCGACGAGCTGCTGTATTCGAACTTGATGCCGGGGGCGCAGTACGCCTTTTACTTCACGGTGGACTCGCTTGTTTCGGACACCTTGGAGGTTAGCACGCCCAATTGTGCCGAGCTCGTTTCTGGTTGCATGGAAATGGAGGCCTTGAACTACACGCCCGAGGCAACGATCGACGACGGCTCTTGTGTCTATCCGTGCGTAGAATTCACGTTTACGCTCTCAACAGACTGTTGGGCTGCGGAAACGGGCTGGGTCATTGTGGACAGCGAGGGTTTGACGGTGGCCGAGGTCACGACGGGCGATTACACCGATGACGCGTCGGATTATAGCTTCACGCAATGCCTTCTAGACGGTTGTTATGCGATCACGATTACGGACAGCTATGGCGACGGTTTGAACGGCACGGCTTCGCCGGGCTGTGATACCGATGGTTCTTACTTCGCGACGGACTCCTCTGGTGCTACGCTGTTTACCATGCCGTATGCCAATTTCGGTGACGCCATCTCACACGACTTCTGCCTCCCCGCTTCTTATGGCTGTACTTCAACCTCCGCCTGTAACTACGATGCGGATGCAAATGCCGACGATGGCAGCTGCATATTCACGGGGCAAGGCGAGATTTATGGACCGCTCACGCCCATTGTTGGCGACACAACGACGTACATCTATGTCGCCAGTAATCCGGATGCCACGATCGAGTGGTACGCTGATGGCGGGCAGATCATCCAAGGGCAGGGCACTGACACGGTCGTTGTCGTATGGGGCAGCGGAGAAATTGGGTTTGGCGGCTTCGTCCTTGTAACGGCGACCGATTCGCTGCTGGATTGCATTGGAAACATCGAGGTGCTGGTGACCGTGGCAGACTTTATTGACGACGTCGCCGAACTGGCGGGCGAAGCGACATTGGCCTTTCCCTGCACGCTTTGGCCCAACCCGTCCAGCGGCGCCACGCATTTGGACTTCGGCGAGGTCGCCGGTGAGGTCAGGGCTGTCGAGCTGTTTGACGTCGCGGGCAGATTGCTGTTTGCGTGGGGCGGCCAAGGTGGAATTGGCATGGAGATGCAACTTGAAAATCTGCCTGTAGGATCGTATCAAGTGCGGGTGCGTGCAACCGAGGTTACACAAGTTGTAGCGCTGATCATAAAACGCTGAGTATATTCGGTCTGCGTTAATCTGCATGAACTTACCTGAACTTACCTGAACTGGCGTCAACGTGAATAGCATGAAATCAATCGTACTCACCCTGGGCTTTGCGGCTCTCGCAACTGCGGGTTTGGCCCAGCAGTCAATGAATATTTCCCATCAAGGGGCCAATCCAGATGAGCTGAACGTGGCTATTGGTGAGGAAATCACTTTTGTTTTTGGTGGCGGAGGTGCACATCCGATGACTGAGGGCTGGGGCGATGGGTCTGAATCAACACCTGAGCCTTTTGTTACGCAAACCGTGACCAGCTCTGACCCTGAGACCACGTTTACTTTGGAAGTGGAGGGCATCTATTTTTTCCACTGCGCAACGAACCCCGGAAACCAAAACAACTGGGCAAAGATCATCGTTGGCGAACCGGACGGTGTTGAAGAGGCGTTGGCTTCTGCTTTGCGCGTGTTCCCGAACCCTGTTGTGGACGTATTGAACGTTGAGGGCAACCTCGGCGACGCGGTGATCACAGATTTAACGGGCAAGATTGTCCTGCGGAATTTCGGTTCTCAGGTGGCGGTCAGCGCTCTTGAGCGTGGCACCTATATCATCAGCCAAGGGGCTTCCCAGACGGTTTTCGTCAAACAGTGATACTGCTGAGGTCGTCGCTATCTTGGCGGCATGACCTCACATGAAATCGAGTACAAAATTTTCGGCGATGACCTCCAGGCGGTGGAGGTAGAGCTCGACCCGCAGGAAACCGTGATTGCAGAAGCAGGCGCGATGAACTGGATGGAAGAAGACATCGCCTTTGAAGCGCGAATGGGCGATGGCTCAAAGCCCGGCGGCGGCTTCATGGATGGTCTGTTGGGCGTAGGCAAGCGCCTGCTCACGGGCGAGTCTATTTTTCTGACCCACTTCACAAACAAGGGCTCTTTAAAACGGAGGGTGGCTTTTGCCTCACCGTATCCAGGCAAGATCATGCCCGTTGATTTGGCGGCCGTGGGGGGCAGCATCACTTGTCAGAAGGACGCCTTTTTATGTGCGGCGCTGGGCACGTCTGTGTCCATCACGCTGAACAAGCGACTGGGCGCCGGTTTTTTTGGAGGTGAGGGCTTCATTTTGCAGAAGCTCAGCGGCGACGGCTTGGCCTTCTTGCACGCCGGCGGCACGATCGTCGAAAAGCAGCTGAACGGTGACAAGCTGCGCGTCGACACGGGCTGTATCGTTGGCTTTACGGGCAACATCGACTACAG
>CALACF010000516.1 GCA_937890245.1 uncultured Flavobacteriales bacterium | reverse complement strand
TGGGATTACGTAGTCCGCTTCCGCGGTGTGGTCCACGTCACGAACAGCGAGGGCGAGACCCGCGAGGCACGCGACTGGATGCGGGCTTCTGGCCGGATGCGCTTGCTGCGCGACGTGAAAGTGACCTCGGCGCTGTGCCCGGTGGCGACCGTCGTGCTGGTCCAGGATAAGGGCATGAAGGAGCCGTGGTGCTTGGTGTCGAGCCTGCCCGGCATTTCCGGTGCGCAGCTCAAAAAACAGTACGGCAAGCGCTTCTCATGCGAGGAGACATTCCGCGACA
Organism: uncultured Flavobacteriales bacterium; assembly: GCA_937890245.1. Taxonomy (GTDB): domain Bacteria; phylum Bacteroidota; class Bacteroidia; order Flavobacteriales_D; family Sanyastnellaceae; genus UBA8752. The sequence continues at coordinate 1,385 of CALACF010000516.1, read as the reverse complement.
TTAAGGACCTTCGCTTTGGCATGGGATTGAAGTGGACACGCATCTCTCGCCCCGACCGCCGCGACCGATTGATGCTGCTGGCCGTCCTGGCTCACGCGCTGCTGACACTACTCGGCGAAGCGAGCGAGCGCTCCGGCCTGGACCGCAAGCTGAAGGCCAATACGAGCAAGAAGCGTTCGATGTCGCTGTTCCGGCAAGGGCTGCGCTGGTACGAGCTGCTGCCGACGATGCGGGAGGACTGGCTACGGCTCCTCATGAAAGCGTTTGTGGAGCTACTGGCCGAGCATGCGATGTGGCGAGAAACGTTGGGGGTTCTCTAAATGAGGGGATGGTTCAGAGGCCAGGTAACAAAGACGTGCAGATCTTTGCGCTTGGCAACCTGGGACTATCCTTGTGAGATCGCGCGCAGGCCTGAGATTGCGTTTAGATTATGAATTCATCGCGGATAGTGTGGCAAAAGTCTGTGCGATTTGTTGTCCAGCAATATTTATATCTCGCTGATTGGCACCGACACCAATACCAATTCGAATTACCGTATCGAGACGGTTGATATCAAGTCGCATTGCGACCAGAACGTGGCTGGCGCCGGAGTTTCTCGAGGTACAAGCGCTCCCGGCTGAGGCAGCAAAGCTGGGACAGGCACTCAATAGGGCAACAGCATCGACGCATGGAAAGGACACGCTCAGCGAATTCGGCAGCCGAGGTGCCCCCCCACCATTTACGGCTACACGCGCGCATTTGGCCAGTAATTCAGCTTCCATCGAGTCACGTAGGGCCCGCACGCGTACAGCCTCCGCCGCCATCTCCGCCAAAGCAAACTCCGCCGCAGCACCAAAACCAACCACCAACGGCACCGCCACAGTTCCAGACCGCCAACCAGACTCCTGCCCACCACCGTAGATCAACGGTTCGAGCTTCCGCTTCCGCGCCGCACGCCCCACCCACAAGGCACCAATCCCCTTCGGCCCGTACATCTTGTGGCTACTCAGCGCGACATAGTCGACCCCGAGCTCCTTCGCGTTGAACGGCAACTTGCCAATCATCTGTGTCGCATCACAGACATACGGCACACCAGCCGCACGACATACAGCTGCCACCTCGGCCACCGGCCCCAACACGCCCGTCTCATTGTTGGCGGCCATCACCGCTACAGCCACCGTCCGCTCCGTGATCAGCCCGCGCAACTCTTCCGCGCTAGCCACGCCATTGCGATCCACCGGCAGCACCACAACCTTCGTGCCATGCCGCCGCCCCATAGCCTCGGCAGTCGAGAGCACTGCCTTGTGCTCGGTCGCGCAGACAATCAGTTCATCACGATCCTGCTGCATCCCCTCCCACACAAGCGACTGCAACACCCACGACAAAGCCTCAGTAGCACCAGACGT
>CALACF010000515.1 GCA_937890245.1 uncultured Flavobacteriales bacterium | reverse complement strand
GTAGAATCAGACGATCCTTGATGAATTGCCAGATAATCCGTGTCATCTCATCGCCGTCGAGCTCGACAACGGGGTTGTGTACTTTGATCTTCTTCATGCCAATTCGCGTTGTGAGAAGTAGAATGCGCCTTCGAGGGCTGCATTCTCGTCGCTGTCGCTGCCGTGAACGGCGTTGGCCGCGATGCTCGTAGCAAACTCAGCACGGATGGTTCCAGCCGCAGCGTCCTTTGGGTCCGTGGCTCCAATCAGGTCGCGGAAATCCGGCACTGCATTGTCCTTCTCCAAAATAGCTGCCACAATCGGGCCGCTGCTCATGTACGCGGTCAACTCGCCAAAGAAAGGGCGCTCGCTGTGCACGGCGTAAAAAGCCTCGGCCTCGGCCAAGCTCAACTGCGTCCACTTCATGGCCTTGATTGAAAACCCAGCATCGATGATGCGGTCGATGATTTTTCCGGTGTAACCTGCGCCCGTCGCGTCGGGCTTGAGCATGGTGAATGTGCGGTTGGTAGCCATGGTGATTTCGTTTTCTATGTTGAATCGGGGGCGCAAAAGTACGCAAGCTTGCTCGAACTTCTAAAGGCAAGGCGCAACGTATATTTGCCACGCGAAATGCCTCGCAAAATGCCTTGTAATATCCATACGACATGTCTCAGTCACCCACCTCCCCTACCTCACCTCATACCCTATCATCGGCTGAGGCCATGGCGCTCGAAAACGAGCACGGAGCCCACAACTACCACCCCTTGCCCGTCGTATTGGACCGCGGCGAAGGCGTCTTTGTCTGGGACCTCGAGGGCGTGCGGTATTACGACTTTCTCAGCGCGTATTCCGCTGTAAATCAAGGGCATTGCCATCCGCGCATCGTGGAAGCCATGGTCGAGCAGACGCGCAAGCTGACGCTGACATCACGGGCCTTCTACAACAGTGTGCTGGGAGCATACGAGCGGTACATGACGGCGTTCTTTGCCTTCGACAAGGTGCTGCCGATGAACACGGGTGCCGAGGCTGTTGAAACGGCGATTAAACTGGCGCGAAAATGGGGCTACGACGTCAAAGGCGTTCCGGCCAACCAAGCGGTCATCGTTGTTTGTGATGGCAACTTCCACGGACGCACCACCACCATCGTCAGCTTCTCGACCGACGGCGACGCAACGGGCGGTTTCGGTCCGTTCACGCCCGGATTCAAGATCATCCCTTACAACGACCTGGACGCATTGAAAGGCGCCCTCGCCGACCCGAACGTTGTGGGATTCCTCGTGGAGCCCATCCAGGGTGAGGCCGGCGTCTTCACCCCTGCCGACGACTACATGTCCGGCGCCCGCTCCCTTTGTTCCGATGCAAATGTATTGCTCATGGCAGACGAAGTGCAGACCGGCATTGCGCGGACCGGGTCATTGTTGGCATCAGAACCAGGATTTACACACGGCGGAAGCTGGGACGGACTCAGCAAGCCCGACCTGCTGATCCTCGGAAAAGCCTTGTCTGGCGGGGCCTACCCCGTATCTGCGGTGCTGGCCGACAACGCCGTCATGGACGTCATCCACCCAGGCCAACACGGTTCGACCTTCGGCGGCAACCCCGTCGCCGCCCAAGTCGCCATCGCCGCCCTCGACGTCGTTCGCGACGAGCAGCTCTCCGAGCGCGCCTTGCGCCTCGGCATCCGATTCCGCGCGGCCATGAACGACTTAATTGCTGATTGTTCGCTCATCACCAAGGTGCGCGGACGCGGCCTGCTCAACGCAATCCTCATCAACGACACCGAGGACAGTTCCACAGCTTGGGACATCTGCGTAGCGCTCAAGGAAAACGGCCTGCTCGCCAAACCAACCCACGGCAACATCATCCGCTTCGCTCCGCCCCTGGTCATCACAGCAGAGCAAATCGACGAATGCGCCGCCATCATCCGGAAGACGGTCCTAGAAATTGCACAAAAGCGCTAGTCCTTTAAGCTGTGTTCAGTTAAAGATTCGGGACATATTTCGCCCGCTCACAAAAGTCCCGTGGCTGCGGCACGATCAGTCGCAGAAAGATCAGTCGCAGAAGGAGCCGTAAGCAGAGAGAACCGACAAGATATCGCCGATTCCAACGATGCCGTCGCCACTTATGTCCTCTGTGCAGGCAGCTGGAATTGGAACGCAATAGGCATCAAGGACAGACCAAACGGTCCCCGGACCGCACAAGCTCTCGAAGGTGCAGCTTCCGTCGTCTTCAACCGCATCGGCGTTGAAGTTCCCGGCAATTTCGTACGTGCAGCCCGTGACAACAGGGGGGGCGAAATCGCAGTCGTAGACCGTCCAGTCTACGGCCCATTGCACGGTGAACAAGCCGCCGAACCATTGGGATTCAATGGAAGACGGGGCGCCCGCAAGTACACGAAGTGAGTCAGAAAAACTGGCGTTTCCACCGCTCAAATGCAGCCACACCGAATCCGATATGCATGGGTCGCCTGATACGAGAAGTTCGACGGACGCCGCGCCCTCGACGAATTGGTAGGCGCTGTCGCTGGGCAGGTTGTAGAACACTTCGCGCGAGCCCATCGGCCAGAAAATTTCCAGTGAGTCTGCAATCAATATGGAAGCCATTCCGAAGAAGGCCTTCTTGCTGTGCTGGGCGTAGTAATCTTCGCCAGCGCGGGTATATCGACTCTGGGCGATCCCACCAGCGTGGAGGACCATGCGGCTGCCGACCGCCTCGTTGTTCGATTCGGTCCCGCACAATTCAACGGTCAGCCAATGGGCAAGTGGTGCACCAGGATCCGGGGTGTTCACCATGATTTGCGCGGCTGTGCTGGGGCCCAGGGCAGCGAAATCAGGGCGTCCGTCGCCGTTCACATCGCCGCGCACAGCGACAAATTTGGAGAGGTTTCCATTCTCCCATTGGTCGGTTTGGTCCGTGAATGATTGGCCCAATTCCAATCCCGGGCCGGGGGAATGCAAGAGGTAGTTGTCGTAAGCGCCAGCAGCGTAATAATCTTTTGTGGTGACCAGCAAATCCTCCCACATATCGCCATCATAGTCGATCCACAAGGAACCCCAGCTCCATTTTTCCGTGCAGTCAATGCCCCACGCCTGCGCCACATCCACGTACTGACCATTCGTGGTTTTGTCCAACAAAACTGACGCTGTGTCCGTCACATCGGTGCAATACAGCTCGATTTCACCGTCGTTGTCAGGGTCGCCTGCAGTTGCGGTCATGGCACTGATGGCCACATCCAGGCCAAGCGCAGGGGCGACATCCACAAATGTTCCATCGCCTTGGTTTTCCATCAAGAAATTAGGAAAAAGCGCCCACTCACTGTTGATGATCGCAACGTCATGGATGACGTACAGATCGGGCAAACCATCATCGTTGTGATCAAACCAAACGCCCTGGAAGCTGGGTTGCG
>CALACF010000514.1 GCA_937890245.1 uncultured Flavobacteriales bacterium | reverse complement strand
GATCCCCAGTGGAGCCATAAGCATCTTTCCTTCGCTTTTGACCCCAATGCCAATATTCGATGCTCGGTTACTGGAGTTTGTGAATCCCGTAGAAGTGCTGACACTTTTTGCCATGGAAAACTCCGAACCCGAGCTGATTGTCGCAGAAGATGCGTCGCCTGGGGGGTCGCGAAGGATGAATTCAAGTTCGGGGTCTGTAGATATGGGTACAGGCTCCCCGCTGATGTAGCTGCCCAAGATGATTGCTGTGAATTTGTTGTGATTGAACACAATCTCATCGTCCTCTTTGAGCAGGCCACTGACCGATAATAAATCAACGGAAAGTGGAACAAGGTGACTGAATGGTTCCCAGCTGTCGATGTGTTGGTTGCCCTCGTACAAGGTCATGCTAAGCGACCCGTATGGAATCTTTGATTGGTTCTCGGGCTGTACAACACCACGTACAGTAAATCCGTACGTAGTTCCCCCTTCTTCTATCATTTCAAGCGGTTGCGCTGCGTTTACCGAAAGTCCGTTGCTTATTACAACGCTGTAGTCAGCGCCGGTTACAAATGCCGTATCAATTTTTGAAGCTTCAGCGAGTGTCATGCGGTACTCACTCATTGCACGCACATTCATACAGTAAAAATCACCTTCGGAGACAAGCGGCAGTCCCAGTGGGAACGGTGCACTGCGGTAATCATCTGTGATGTCCGCATTGCTCAACTCATTACTGAAAGTTAAAATCGATCCTGCAAGGGGCAAGTAGTATGCTTTGCCGTTGCTTCCACGATACATTTCACCGCGCCCAAGGAAGATGTCGCCAAACAGGTCTTGCTCCAGGTAGCGGATGTTTTCAACTGTGCAGGTCGCCGTGCCGGCAATATTATTTGTCTGGTATGCCGTGAGGACAATGGGACTCTGGTGTACGAGGTCTTGACGGAGATATACCTCTACGTCAGGAACCGAGAGTGCACCTGCGGCGAGCGCATTTAGCGGGTACGCTGTGCTTTGATCCCAAGCCGTTTTCTTGCTCATGTTCCATTGGCTATACGATGAGATGCCTTCGTTGTAGTTGCCCTCGCCGTCTACGCGCAAATGCTCTTTGAAGTGGAACGTCCACGGCTTTGAGTCTTGAGAGTTGGTTGCAGATTTTGCTGATGCGAACCAACCTTCGATGCTCAAGGAGTCGGGTGTGTTGCCCGTTGTTTGATCCCAAATACTGGCTCCGTAGTTTGTATTGGGATAGTCTTGTGGAATTGCTATTGCGTAGGTCTCCGGCAAGAGCAGCACGTCGTACTGGCCAGTGACGGTATCGGTCTCTATCTTGACCGTAGGACACGTTTGATCGACCACGGTGATGCCTTCTTCTTCATTGACCCGTTGCAAGGCCAATGAAAAACTGGCCACACCCAAGTTGTTCTCGGAGGCGTCCC
>CALACF010000513.1 GCA_937890245.1 uncultured Flavobacteriales bacterium | reverse complement strand
GAAATTGGTCTTGCCTTGCAGCGAGATCATCTCCATGAAATCAAATGGGTTGGCGGTGTTGTACACCTTTTCGTTGCCGAGCTCGATGAGCAATCGGTCAGCGACAAACTCGATATACTGGCTCATCAATTCAGAGTTCATGCCAATCAATCGAACGGGCAACGACTCACAGATAAACTCCTTTTCAATCTCTACGGCATCGGTGATGATGCGTTCAACTTGTGCGGTTGGCAGCTTGTTCACCAAATGCTCGGTGTAGAGCAGGCAAGCGAAATCGCAATGCAAGCCTTCATCTCTTGAGATCAACTCGTTGGAGAAGGTCAAGCCCGGCATGAGGCCGCGCTTCTTCAGCCAAAAAATCGAGCAGAATGCACCGCTGAAGAAAATACCCTCGACCGCGGCAAAGGCGATTAAGCGCTCGGCATACGAGCCGTTATCGATCCACTCCAGGGCCCACTCAGCTTTTTTCTTTACAGGCTCGAGCGTTTCGATGGCGTTGAAAAGGTGGTCTTTTTCTGCGTTGTCCTTGATGTAGGAATCGATCAACAAGGAGTACGTCTCCGAGTGGATGTTCTCCATCATGATTTGGAATCCGTAGAAGAACTTTGCCTCGGTATACTGCACTTCCGAGAGGAAGTTTTCTGCGATGTTCTCGTTGACGATGCCGTCGCTCGCCGCGAAAAAGGCGAGGATGTTCTTGATGAAGTAGCGCTCGTTGTCGTTCAGTTTGTTGTCCCAATCGACCATATCGGCGCCCAAGTCAATCTCCTCAGCCGTCCAAAAGCTCGCCTCTGATTTCTTGTAGAAGCTCCAGATGTCGTCGTGTTGAATCGGGAACAACACAAAGCGCCCCGGGTTGTCCTCCAAGATGGGCTCTGGCGCGACGGTTTGCTCGGGAAGAACGGCGTTGATCTCGAGCTGATTTGCCGAACTCATGGCTGCATCCATGGATGCAAAGAGAGGCGTTTGGGGTTGTTTTGGGTCCATTTTGTGTCGGTCTTCGGCGGTTGTCTTCCGGTGTTAATATCGCAAGTTCTTGGTCCTTAAACGGATGCAAGGCGCGATAGATATCAACCCGGGAGGGTTCAAATATTCGCCGCGAATTCTCCTCTCGCAACGAGAAAGAATTCACATCTCGGCCGACTTGTTAACATGCACGATACAGGCCTTAATTTTGCTGCGATTCTGCCGAAGTCCACAAGTTCTGATAGAAATTCGCAACCCTCTTCGGAGCGTCATCAAGAAGTCACTGTAGCAACCCTGAAGCCACCATGATTGGAGCATTCAACAAATTGGTCAAGCGCCTTGTAGGCGACAAAGCGGCCACAGACCGAGCGGCAATTCAACCTGTCGTCGACGCCATCCTCGCTTTTGCTGGCGAATTTTCTGCGCTTGATGCGGACGGGCTGCGCGCGCGTGGCCTTGTGCTGCGGGCGCGGATTACTGAACACATTGCGCCACTTCAAAAGGAAATCCAGGCGCTCCGCGACCAGACCGAAGGCAGCCTGAGTTTTGACGAAAAGGAGACGCTTTACGATCAGATTGACGCCATGGAGAAGGACGTAGAAGCTGCCATTGAGGTGGTCCTTGAAGAAATTCTTCCCGAGGCCTTCGCGCTGATGAAGGAGACGGCGGTGCGTTTTGCAGCCGAGGAGGATATCGTGGTGACGGCGACACAGATGGACAGAGATATTGCCGCAGAGCGAGCCGGCGTGACCATTGACGGGGACAAGGCTCGTTGGGCCAAACGTTGGAAGGCAGCCGGAACCGATGTCGAGTGGAACATGGTCCACTACGATGTGCAGCTGATCGGCGGTGTAGCACTTCACCGCGGCAAGGTGGCCGAGATGCAAACAGGTGAGGGCAAGACCTTGGTGGCGACCCTGCCAGTATTCCTCAACGCCCTTGCTGGGCGAGGGGTCCACTTGGTGACGGTGAACGATTACCTCGCCCGGCGAGATGCGGAGTGGATGGGGCCGATTTATGAGTTCCACGGCTTGACAGTGGACTGTGTTGACAAGCACCAGCCGGGCTCTGAGCAGCGCCGGATTGCGTACCAATCTGACGTGGTGTTCGGAACGAACAACGAGTTCGGATTTGACTATTTGCGCGACAACATGGCGATGCGGCCAGAGCAGCTCGTCCAACGCCGACACAACTACGCCATCGTAGACGAGGTGGACTCCGTCTTGATTGACGAGGCGCGAACGCCATTGATCATCTCAGGCCCTACGCCCAAGGGCGACGAGCACGAATTTGCCGAGCTGAAGGTGAAAGTTGAACAGCTGCTCAGCATTCAGCGCAAGGCGGTGACGGGTTTCCTGACCGACGCAAAGAAGACACTCGGAGACGAAACCGCAGACAAGGCGGAAGTCAAAGAGGGCGGATTGGCCTTGTACAGAGCCTTTCGCGGTCTTCCCAAGAACAAGGCGCTCATCAAGTTTTTGAGTCTCGACGGCATGCGCCAGCAGCTCCTGAAAACGGAGGGGTTCTATTTGCAGGACAACCAGCGGAACATGCCGGAGGCTGACGCTGAACTGTACTTCGTGATCAACGAAAAGCAGAATCAAATTGAGCTGACAGAAAAGGGATTGGCCTTGATCACCCTGCATATGGATGACGACGCTTTTTTCACGTTGCCCGATGTGCCAATGCGGCTCGTGGAGATCGATACAAGCGCGGCGGACGATGTGCAAAAACAGGCCCAGCGGGAGGAATTGTTCCGCGACCAGGGGGTCAAAAGTGCGCGGATTCACACGATGAACCAGCTGCTGAAGGCCTATGCGTTGTTCGAGAAGGACATCGACTACGTGCTGATGGACAACAAGGTGAAGATTGTCGATGAGCAGACCGGCCGGATCATGGAGGGCCGGCGCTACTCTGACGGACTGCACCAGGCGATTGAAGCCAAGGAAAACGTGCGGATTGAGGCGGCGACCCAGACCTATGCGACGGTCACCTTGCAGAATTATTTCCGGATGTACCACAAGCTTTCGGGCATGACGGGTACGGCTGAAACTGAGGCGCAGGAGCTTTGGGATATCTACGAGCTCGACGTGATGAGCATCCCGACGAACCGGCCGATGGCCCGTCTCGATGAGGATGATATGGTGTTCAAGACCAAACGCGAGAAGCTCAACGCGGTGATTGACGACGTGGTGAAATTGCGCGAGGCAGGGCGCCCTGTGCTCGTGGGTACAACGACCGTGGAGGTCAGCGAACTTCTGAGCAGGATGCTCGACATGCGCAACGTCCACCACCAGGTTTTGAACGCGAAACGGCACCAAGCTGAGGCCGAGGTCGTGGCACGGGCCGGTGAGCCCGGCGCTGTGACGATCGCCACGAACATGGCAGGTCGGGGAACGGACATCAAGCTGACCGAAGCGGTGAAAGCCGCTGGTGGTTTGGCCATCATCGGAACGGAGCGGCACGATTCACGCCGTGTCGACCGCCAGCTTCGCGGCCGATCGGGCCGTCAAGGCGATCCGGGCAGCTCGCAGTTCTACGTGTCGCTCGAAGACGATTTGATGCGCATGTTCCAGAGCGACCGCGTCTCTAAATTGATGGACCGCATGGGCCACAAGGAGGGCGAAGTCATCCAGCATCCGATGATCACGCGTTCAATTGAGCGTGCGCAGCGCAAGGTCGAGGAGAACAACTTCGGCATCCGCAAGCGCCTTCTTGAATACGATGACGTGATGAACAGCCAGCGCGAGGTGGTGTACCGTCGCCGTCGCAACGCTTTGTTTGGCGAACGATTGAAGTTCGACATCGCCGGCATGTTCTTCGAGCTTTCGGCAGGCCTTGTGGACGAGTTCCAAGCGGGCAAGGACTTCGCCAGCCTGCGCATTCGATCATATGCCGATCTCGGTGTCGAGCCGCCTTTTGATGAGGTGGCCTATGGCCGCGGAAATGGCGATGAGCTGTCCATCCCCTGCTATGTAATGGCTTCATCTGAAGCCTCCTCAGCGTGAGCA
>CALACF010000512.1 GCA_937890245.1 uncultured Flavobacteriales bacterium | reverse complement strand
GCAATTCGTTTCCACGCCGCGAAGACAAGGAATTTATCCGCAGAAAAGTTGGTGAGACCTTTTTTGACCCGGCCAATGCGACAGACGATTTGGTCGACGAGTGCTTTGCCATCGTCAATGACCGTGCGCGGGTGCTGCGGATTCTGGCCATCGCCAAAAGCGCGATCCGCCACAACATGGCGGAGGATTTGCCTGAGATGAACCAGCCGACGTGCTTGATTTGGGGCCGCAACGACACGATCACCCCACCCGATGTGGCAGAGGAGTTTGAGCGACTCTTCCCGGATGCTGATTTATTCTGGATCGACGAATGTGGTCATGCACCGATGATGGAGCGCCCCGAACAGTTCAACCCTATTTTATCAGATTGGTATGAAAAGCGTGGAATACTCGATTGACGATCCCGAGTTCGTCAAGAGCAGTGCGCTGATGAGCGAATGCCCGCCGCCCGAACGGCCGGAGTACGCATTCGTCGGCCGGAGCAATGTGGGCAAGTCCAGCCTGATCAATATGCTGGCTGGCCGCAAGGCCCTGGCAAAGACGAGCTCGACACCGGGCAAGACCCAGTTGATCAACCACTTCTCAGTAAAAACAGCTGACATGCTGTGGTATCTGGTAGATTTGCCTGGCTTTGGCTACGCCAAGGTCAGCAAGAAGGACCGCGTCAAATGGGACCGGGTGTCGCGCGAATACCTCACCAAACGCGAGAATATTATGTGCATCATGATGCTCATCGATGCACGCCTGCCGCCGCAAAAAAAGGACCTGGATTTCATGACGTGGATGGCTGAAGTGGGCCTTTCGTTTGCCATCGTCTTTACCAAGTTTGACAAGCTGACCTTGGTGGAAAAGGATGCGATGCTTCCGCGCTACATTAAGAAGATGCTCACGATTTGGTCGGCGATGCCACCCCATTTCGTCACTTCGGCAAACAAGGGAGAGGGCAAGCAAGAAGTGCTCGCGTTCATCGCGCAGACAAACCAGATTTACCGCGGTCGCCCCAAGGGGCTTGAGCTGGACTAATTACTCGTTTTCTGGGCTTACGCCGATGCGTTCGGCGAGCTCTTTTGTAAATCCACGAATGGCCCCGGCTGCTGGCGCGTCTTGTGTGGCGCGCTCGAGTGTGTCGGCCAATGTCATCATGGACTGCACGACGAAAGTCTTCATTTGGTCGGTCGACATTTCTCTGTCCCAGAGGTCGATGGCCAGGGCTTGATCGCCGTCCCAGACCCGCAGGGCAATGGCGCCAGCCCGCGCGTCCTCAACGCCAGCGTCGCTTGCGGCCCAACGAATTTCAGACGGAATGTGGTTCTCGTCGGTCGTGACGTTGAACTGGATGGTGGCCATTTTTGACTTCATGCTACTGGATATTACGCGATGCTTCAGGGAATTTGCGGTCACAAAGGTCGATAGGTTTGCAAGAAGGGCAGCACATCTTTTTTATCGAGTAGCTCTTGCAGGGATAAATTGGGATGACGATCCATAAAATCCTCCACCCACCGCAGGCCCATGTACCAGCCCAGCCGGTCCGGACTCTCCTGCGGAACCGCACCAGCCGCGGTGAACGGCGCGTCCCGCGTCCAACGCAGCGCATCCGCCGTGCGCTTGGAATACAGAATTTCCTCCTTCCGAAGTTCGATCCAGATGTCCAGTTCATTTTTCTGTGCCCACGCCAATTCGTCCTGATCCCAATTCAGAATTTGCTCTAGGGTCAAGTCCGGGGCGATCGCGCGCGCCACATATAGCATCTTCCCCCAGTACAAAATTTGGGAGGCCGTCGTGCTGCGCCCCGGATGATAGTCCGCCTGAAAATGAACGAGCAACCACCCGCGCAGCGCGTCTGAAACGAGGTGCTCGGGCACCATTCGGCGTTGGGCATAACGCGGGTAAATGCTGACCGGCAGCCCTGTCACCGCCGGATGGTCGGCCCCCAAATAAAACTCCAGCCCCACGCCCAGCACCTCGCCCTGGGGGTACACTGCGTAGTTGAATCCCGAGTACATCCAGAAAATGTCGGGCGTCCGGGCCTGCGGAAAATGAACGGAAAACCGCCCGAAAGCCTGTGCTAGAGATTTCTCAGCCCGCGCCAGCTGCGGCACAACAATCGAGTCGATCCCGCCCAGGGCCAGGCGTGTGCTCTCGTGACGGCAGAACGCGTCAAAGGCGCCCGCCAGTGAATCGCGCCGCGCCCTGGCGCCCGCTTCGCCAACCGCTCCCAAGGCCCGGTCTCCGTTCCCGTCCAAGCTTCCGAGCTGCAGTACGTGCTCGAAGTAGGCGGTCCAAAAGGCGCCCTCCAAATCGTCGAGATCGGCAAGTTGTGGAAGGGGGGCGTTCTGCGCTACGGTTTCGAAGGGCCTGTGTGAATTGGCATATTGAAGGAGCTCGACATGGCTCAAATCCACATCCCAACGCGGGCTGGGCCCGCAACCCGCCCCCCATATCATCGCAAGGGCCGCCGCCAGAAGCACCGGCGTTGCGGGTAAGATTTTGAACAAGCTGGATTTCGGCATACGAGTTGTGAGGATGGACGCGTAAAATTGCTACATAATTGTCGAATGAAGTTTGTCGAATGAAGTTTGTCGAAATGAAGAACCTTAAATCTGCACTCGTCTTGTTTGCTTGGGTCGCAACATCCTTTGCTGCGAGCGCTCAACTCACTGATTATCTGCCGTCGTTCGGCGAAGAGGAAGAGCCTGCGAAGGTGCGCATGGGCCTGCACCTGATGCCCAGCGTGGCATGGATGCTGCCCCGCGATATCCAGACGGTGGCTGGAAAACCAGTCGTTCGCTTTGGATTCGCCTTCACGGCTGATATCCATTTTTCTGAAACCTACTCCTTTGGATCGGGCCTGAACGTCTTCCACAACGGAGGACGCGTCGAGTACATCGACCGTGTAACGGGCGACCCAAACAGCCACGCTGACGACACCACCAGCTTTATTGTCAATCGTTTGCGTAATTTTGACAACCAATGGGTGGAAGTGCCGCTGACATTCAAACTGCGCACAAAGGAAATTGGGTACATCACGTACTGGGGCCAATTCGGCTTGGGCCTCGGTCTCAACATCCGTTCGACTGCGCGCGAAACGATCAACGCGCTCTACAAGGAGAAACTCGCAGAGGACGGCACCGCCATATGGGAAGTTCTCGACACGGACATCCATGACGTAGTCGACGCTGAAGTCTTGACGGACAACGAAGTGAACATCATGCGGGCGGCAATGATTCTCGGCTTGGGCATCGAGTACAACATGTCGGGCTCGACTTCTTTGCTGGTAGGTGCGACCTTCAATAACGGCCTTTTCAATGTCATCAGCGGCCGCAACCACGGTGCGGACCTTGCGCAGGAACATCTGGAAACCGTTGGCGAGGACCGCGTGATTGACCTCGGAAACCTTACGGGCTACGATATCAGTTCGATCGACAACGCCGTCTTACTCACGGTAGGCTTCCTATTCTGATGCGCCCTTCAACCGGCTTGCAAATTTCAACCTGCATTGACGCCCCCGCAGTCCGCGATCACCTCGTGGATTGGCTCGGTACATATCTCGAGTCAGCGGATCTGAAGGGTTGGGTTGTTGGGGTGAGCGGCGGTATTGATTCGGCGGTGGTTTCTTCGTTGTTGGCGCTCACGGGCCGGCCGGTTCATTTGCTGCGCTTGCCAATTCATCAAGTGGCCGTCCAGGACGACCGGGGTGCCCAGCACATCGCGGCGCTCGAATCTAACCATCCCCTGGTCAGTTCTTCATGTGTTGATTTAAGTGGCTCTTTCGACCATTGGAAGGCCGATTTTGAATCCGCTGAGGTGGCGCTTTCAGCCCTTGGCGAGGCAAACGCCCGAGCCCGCATTCGGATGACTACCCTTTACGCGGCAGCTGCTGAGCACTCCGCCTTGGTGGTTGGAACGGGCAACCGCGTCGAGGACTTTGGCGTTGGCTTCTATACAAAATACGGCGACGGCGGGGTGGACCTCAGTCCAATCGCAGATTTGTACAAAAGCGAGGTGTTTGCTTTGGGCGCCGCCTTGGGCGTGGCGCGTGAAATTCTTGAAGCGGCACCCACCGATGGACTTTGGGGTGACAACCGTACGGACGAGGACCAGCTCGGGGCGAGCTACGATGAACTCGAATGGGCGATGGAGCAATGCGCTTTGAATACATCCGCCGAGCACACATCCGGCGCAAACGATCCCGCGCAAGGAAGCTCCGGCCGCGCTGCGGAAGTCATGGCGATTTTCCAGCGCCTCAACCGCGCCAACTTGCACAAGATGCGGCCGATCCCGATTTGCAAAATTCCCTCGTCGTTCCGCTCAGCGATGCGCACATAGCCACGTTGAAAGCTCGCATAGTCATAGTTGTCGAGTAGGGTTAGTCGCCGTTTCTTGCGTGCGCTCATGACTGTATCTTCAGCTTCTTCTAGCTCAAACCCATGGAACCGCGTCGAGGACCGGGCCCATCTCAAAACCCTTCGCCAACGTCTCTTCCAGCAGCTCGACGGCGTCGCCTTGTCCGGCGTCGTGCCCGTGCTTCACTTGAATGACCTACTGAAAACAGTGCTTGACGTGGGTGTCGATGTTGACAAGACTGCGCAAGAACTCGATGCCAATCCAGGGTACCTCAACACAGGCTTGCGCCTGCTCGCCTCCCAAGGCGTACTGACAATGCATTGCAACACCGAGGAAAGCACGGTGCGTTACGACCCCGCGCCGCGCAGCGAAGAATTCTCGCCGGACGCCTGGCTAGAACTCAGCGCTCAATACAGCAAGGGCCGCGTTTGGCTTGAGCACGCAAACAACATGTGGCATCGCCCGGAAGCCGCAATGAAGGGTGCGTCGCTTGCCGCAATGAAAGCCTTGCTCGAGGCCCGATCGTCGTGCATTATGGCGGGCTCGCCGTGGAGTTTGCGCATGGCTACACATCTTGAGGGCGCCCTGATTGCACCGTGGATGGTGACGATCGGAACCCTCGCCGGCACGGCGCCCATCACTTCGTGGGAAGGCTTAGATGCCCAACTTTCTAAAATGCACCCGAGCCGGGTTGACGCCTTTGGCGAGCTGCTAAAACAATTGGATTGGCGCGGGACAACATCGGGCGCGTTCTTTCTCGAGCGCGCCGCGGCCTTTGGCGTGACGACATCTTATCTCCAGACATTTTTGTGGGCGGACAAGCTTATTTGGGGCGATGGCGGCTACCTGTGGAACGTTGAGCCGGGGAGCCCTGAGATTCACGTGGACCGCGGATTGAATGTTTGGGGATCGGGCGGCGCCCACGCTGCCTACTTTGTCCACCTAGACGAGGTTGTGCGGACCATCTTTGACGGCCCACTCGACGAACAGCCGGCGGGTTTGTGTGACATGGGCTGTGGCAACGGCGCATTGCTGTTGCATCTGAACGAGTTCATCTGCAGAGAAACACTGCGTGGCCAGCATCTCGACAGCCATCCGCTCACCTTGGTGGGGGCGGACTTTAATCACGCCGCCATTGAAGCCACTGCAGCCCATTTCGAGGAGACAGGCGTTGCAGGCCATTTCATCTGGGGCGATATCGGCGACCCGGACCGCCTAGATGCGGACATGCGCACAGAATTCGGCGTGGGCCTTTCAAGCCTCTTGAGCGTCCGCTCTTTCCTTGACCACAACCGCGTTTTTAACCGCCCGACCAACGAGCGCAAGGGCGTACCCATCACCCGTGGCGCTTTTGCCTTTCGTGGCGAGCGCTTGCGGCTACTCGACGTAGAACAAAGCCTGGTTGAGCATTTCGCCAAATGGCGCCCTTACGTTGAGCGTTACGGGCTGTTGGTGATCGAGTTGCACACCGTGCCCCCGTCCTCTGCTGCAGAAAAACAAGGGGGCATGCCCGCGACGGCATATGATGCAACACACGGTTTTTCAGACCAATACATAGTCGGCGTTCGCACCTACGATGCCATGGCCGTCGAGGCTGGCCTGCGCAAAGTCGAGGAATGCTCGCGCACCTTCCCCCGCACGCTGCCCGCCACCGTGAGCCTCCGTTACTTCAAGGCTTGACGATGCGTAAATCGCCGGTGACTTCCGTGCCGGTCGTGTTTTCATCTGCGCCTGCGAGCCGCACGGTGTAACTGCCCGGGTCGAAATTGGCATGTACGGACAGCAATTGAAACCCTCTTTTCAAGTCCAATTCCTCCTGGCCCATCACGCCCAAACTGTCGTGGGTCAGCACCAAATTGTAGCGACCTGCGCTGGGGATAAAGCACGGGGCGTCTACGCCAGGATTGTCCACCTCGGCCCAGCCAAAGCTTGACTCACCCCAGTGTTTTCTCCATGTCAATTCCGGCAGTTCGCCCAAGAATAGCGGCCGTTTTTCGAGGACAAGATCGCCTTCCTCATTGCCCAGGCCCAGGCCCTCGCCCTCGCTGAGCCCCTCGATCAACACATCAAGCGACAGCACCCAAATGCTGCGCCCATGGGTTGCAATGACCAGTTCGTTTTCGCGCTCCTGGACCACCAAATCGTGGACAGGCGCCCGCGGTAAATCGGCCTGGGCTTCGGAAAATGAGGCGCCACCGTCGAGCGAAACGTACAGCCCGTGGTCCGTCCCGACGAAGAGCAGCGCTTCAACGTCTTCGCTTTGCGCAAGGCAGTTGACGGGCTCGTGGGGCAGTTGGCCCGCGGCGCCCAGTCGCGTCCACGCAATGCCATCTCGACTCGAGAAAACGTAGGCTTCGAAATGGTCAAGGCGGTAGCCGTTCAATGCGACATAGAGCAGCTCGCGATCGTGGGCAGACCACATCACTTCGCTCACCCACAACGAGCGCAGCGGCGGCGCTTGGTCGACGGGGAGCGTCCACTTGTCCCAGTTGTAGCCCCCGTCGTAGCTCACGTGGAGGCGGCCGTCGTCAGATCCGGCGGCGAGTTGCCCGAAGCGCAACGGGCTTTCATCTAGGTCGGTCAGTGTGCCGAAGGGGACGTTGCCTGAACTTTCTCCGTCCAAGGCCTCGGCCACGCCTCGCGTTAAATCACCCGACAAAGCCTCCAATTCTTCGCCGCCCAACAACGAGCGATGCACCCGATTTGAGCCCATGTAGAAAACGTCTTGGTTGTGCTTCGACAGTAAAATGGGCGTCTGCCAGTTCCAACGCAACGGTCGCTCGCCCAGTTCGTGTTTGGGATGTAGCCAAATCCGATCACCATTGGCCCGGTCCTTCCGGCTGTACCAACCAAACTGTGAACCCGTGTAAACGACCTCGTTGCTCCGCGTGTCCACGGCCACCTGCATGCCGTCGCTGCCGCCCAAACTTTCGTAGGGATAATGCCCGGATTTTAGCCAGCGCCGGCTCTGCTCATACCGATTTGGTCCGACCCAAGTTCCATTGTCCTGCAAGCCGCCATAAATCCGGTACGGCCTGGCCTCATCCACGGCCACAGTGTAAAACTGCCCGACCGCCGGCCCATTGCATTGCGTCCAGTCCGCGCCGCCGTTCCAGGTCACATTCACCCCGCCGTCGTTGCCGTTGATCAGGTGCTCTGGCCGCTTGGGGTTGATCCAAATTGCATGGTGATCCACGTGGACATTTGCTTGGGCAATGCTATGCCAATTCATACCGCCATCCGTCGATTCGAGCAAGGGCACGCCGGCGATGATCACACGGTCCGCGTCGGTTGGGTCCACTTCAATGAGCCCGAAATAATAGCAGTAGGTATAGCAAACGCCCTCGAGCCAGTCGGCATGGGTCCTGCTCCATTTCCCGGTTTCGCGTTCAAAGACATAGACTTCAGATCCCACGATGGGCGTTTGAAAAAGATCGGCATTCGCGTCGGCGAGGTAGTCGTGAAAGTCGACCGGAGCGAGGTCTTTGTCAGCCACCCGCTGCTTTACGTTTTCCACATCGGCCTCCTCAGGGAAGTCATGCTCCGCCAAGTAGTCCGCCAGCCGCGCACTGTCGAGCCGGTCAAAATTCCGGACGCTCATTGCGAGAAAATCGTCGGCTTCAAGGGCCGGTTTGTCAGCTTGGCCGTCGTCGCCGTCCTGCTCCCCCTTTTCGTCCTCAGGCCGGCGGTTTTGGTTGTCCACCAGCACGTATAGGCGGTCGTCCCCTGCATGGTACGCGATGCCGATCCGGCCGACCCCAGAGCGGGCCGGAAAACCACTGCCCTCAGCACACAAGTCTGTCCATGTAGCCCCGTCGTCATCGCTTTCAAAAACCCCGCTTCCCGGGCCGTCTTCGCGAAAATCCCAGGCCCTGCGTGTCCGGTCCCACATGGAGGCGATCAAATGTCCGGGGCGCTCACGGTCGACGATAAGGTCCACTGCGCCCGCGCCAAACTGGTCTGCAGCCGGCCCGAGTAGTTGCGACCAATGCGCGCCGCCGTCCGCGCTTTTGTAGACGCCGCGCTCGCCATGGCCCTCCGTGTAGAGCGGCCCCAGTGCGGCAACGTAGACCTCGCCAGGCCTGG
>CALACF010000511.1 GCA_937890245.1 uncultured Flavobacteriales bacterium | reverse complement strand
GGGAGTTCGCTTCCGAAATGTTGATCGTCGGCCTCGGAACCGAAGCCCTCATCTTCTTCATCTCAGCTTTTGAGCCGCCGCATGAGGAGCCCAAATGGGAATTGGTTTACCCTGAATTGGCCACGGAAGAAGGCCGAGCACTAAAGCCGACGGAACAACTCGACGAACTCTTGCAAGAGTCGGGTATCGATTCTGCACTGATCAGTCGCTTGGGTGACGGCATGCGCAACCTCGGCGAACAGGCGCAAGCCATGTCAGAAGTCGGTGATGCTGTAGCTGCTACAAACGAATACAGTGGCGCGTTGCGCTCAGCAACCGACAAGGTGAGCGCTTTGGGCGATACCTACGACGCCGCTTCGGAGTCATTGACCGGTTTAACGGCCAACCAGGAGATCGGCGAAAGTACTGGTGCTTCACTACAAAAGATGAACGAGAACCTCGGCAGCCTTAACGGCATGTACGAAGGGCAGCTCGCACAGATGGAGGCCAACCGCCAACTCTTCGACGGCATGGGACAACTTCTTGAAAGCTTGAACGGATCTGTAGAGGATACAGAGAAGTACAAGGACAACATTGCGCAATTGGCACAGAACCTCGAATCCCTCAACGTCGTGTATGGCAACATGCTCAACGCTATGGGAGGCAATCGTTCCTGACCCGCTGAATTATGTCAGGAGGCAAGGAAACACCGCGCCAGAAGATGATTGGGATGATGTACCTCGTCCTCACCGCGCTTTTGGCACTGAACATCTCGAAAGAGGTGTTGAACGGATTTGTTAAAGTCGAAAACGGCTTGCAGCAAACCGACGCAACGATTCGAAGCAAGGTTGCCCAGATGATGTATGATTTTGAGACCAAGAATGCGCAGAATACGGAGAAGGTTGGACCATACTTCGATGCCGCAAAATCCGCTGCCGACAAGGCAACAGCATTGCACAACCACATCACGCAGATGAAAGCCCGCATTCTCGCTACCTCCAATGGCGATGGGGATCTGGTCGCTGCTGGCGATTTGACGGGATACGTGGCTTTTGATACCGATAACAAGCGTGATACGGTATTGAATCTCAAATACATCGCCGTCAAGGATGAGTACCAGAAAATCACGACCATGTTGGTCGGGTCCGAACCTCAAAGTCCAATTGATGGCGAGTATACTGCCCTCGACCTGAAGGGGAGGCTCGAAGCTTTCAGCGAGGAATTGAAGGCGATCAGCTTCACGGATGCAGTCGGCCAGCCCTGGGCGACTTCTGAGAAGATGAAGACGACGTTGGACGAGACCTTCCAATATGGTGAGGAGATGGAGGACGGCGAGATGCGCCTTTGGGAAGCGGTTAACTTTTACGACGTGCCTGTGGCTGCTGTAATTCCTCTGCTTTCGAAGATTCAAATCGACATCGAAAATGCCAAGGCGGATTTGATGATGGAACTGATGTCGGGTATCGAAGCCAAGTCTTACAAGTTCACGAACTTGATGCCGCTTGTGGTGCCAGAGTCAAACTACATCTTGCGTGGTGATACGTTCCGCGCTCAGGTATTGTTAGCTGCGTACGATGGAACCAACGCACCCGATATCTACGTAGGTGACGACAAATGGGATGGCCAAGACTCTAGCTTGCTAGCTTATGCAGGTACGGACCCTTTGGAGATTGGTCCTGAAGGCCTCGGTATACTTCGATTTTCGACGCGCGGTATGCCCTTGGGAGAACGCAGCCACAAGGGCGTGATTCGCTTCCAAGGACCCGATGGCTCCATTGAGGATTATCCGTTCTACACCCCTGCCTACACGGTTGCTGAACCTGCTTTGGTGGTGAGCCCGACGAAGATGAATGTCTTCTACCGTGGGCTTCCCAACCCCGTTGACATTTCCGTTCCAGGCGTTGCTGAAGACAAGTTGACCGTGCGTATCAGTGGTGGACACAAGATCAAAAAAGGGTCTGACGGCTATGTTGTCGAACCTGGCAATAGCAAAGAGGCAACAATCAATGTCTCTGCACAAATGCCCGATGGTTCGAACAAGAACTTGCCCGGTGCTGATTTCCGCGTCAAACGCATCCCTGATCCCGTGCCTAAAGTGGCCGGAAAGACGCCGAGCGACCGAACAATCAACAAGACCGATTTGATCAACGCGCCAAGTGTTGGTGCAGGCATGGTGAACTTTGACTTTGACGTCAAGGTCGGCGTCAAGTCATTCAACATCTCCGTTTCGCGCGGTGGAAGCTTGACTGAACTGAGCGCATCTACCAATCGAATCAGCAGCGACATGAAAGAGTTGCTGAACTCTTGCACACGTGGAAGTATCGTTTACATTGACAACATCGTTGTCTCTATGCCCGACGGAACAGATCGTGCTGTTGCCGGGTTGAAACTAAAAGTTATCTAATCATGAAGCACGTAGTCCGACTATCGCTCTTGTTGGTCTTCCTCGCAGAAGCCAGCTTCGGAAACGCGCAAGTTCAGTCTATTCTGGACGGCGCGTATGTAAAGGAAACGAACCTCACCAAACGTGTGGTTCCGTACCCGCCTTTGCGGGAGGCTGATGTGATGTACCAGCGCCGGATTTGGCAGGATATCGATCTGCGACAGAAGATCAATCAACAGTTCTACTTCCCGATCAACCAGATCGAGGACCGCAAGAACTTGTTCGATGTGATCCGCTATGCGTTGGAGGTAGAAGGCTCTTTGACGGCCTATGGAACTGGACCGACCGGTGCGGACGATGAGTTTCACTACCCCTTGTCCCCTACCCAAGTCGATTCGCTCTTGCACCCCATTGCCATGGTCGATGATTACGATTTGGATACGGGAGACAAAATCGGGTCCAAGGAGGTGAGGACGGACATCTCTTCGGAGGATATTGTACGTTACCGATTGAAGGAGGATTGGATCTGGGATCGCCAGCGCAGTCAGCGCTACGTGCGCATCATCGGCGTTGCGCCCATCATGGACGTGCGTGACCAAGATGGAGTCAGCAAGGGTTTAAAGCCGTTGTTCTGGCTTTACTACCCCGAGTGTCGCTACGTGTTTGCCAATGCCGAATGCTACAATATCAAGAACAACGCCCAGCGGCGCACGTTCGAAGATGTGTTTCAGAAGCGTTACTTCGCGAGTTACATCATCAAGGAAGACAACGTCTTCGATCGCTCGATCGGAGACTACGCTCTCGGACTGGATGCCCTGCTTGAATCTGAGCGCATCAAGAACGAGATGTTCGAGCTCGAACACGACCTCTGGCACTATTGAACCTCCGCATCAAAGACATCTAGAAAACGCCCACTTTTGTGGGCGTTTTTCATAAAAAAAATTCATGCTCAATCTCAGTAGTATAGGGCTTCACTTCGGTGAAAGAACCTTGTTCGAAGACCTGAACTTGTTCGTTGGGACAAAGGACCGCCTCGGACTGGTGGGCCGCAATGGGGCTGGAAAATCCACGTTGCTCAAAATCATTGCCGGGGAGCAGAAGCAATCCGAGGGGACCATTTCCGTACCGAACGACTACCGGATTGGGTACCTCGCCCAAGAGATGGAGCACAACGAAAACGTCAGCATTTTAGACGAAGCGCAGAGCGCCTTCTCCGAGTTCAATGATCTCGAGTCCAAGGTTGAAGCATGGGGACAGGAATTGGCAACGCGAACCGATTACGAAAGCGATGCGTACGCCAGGGTTATCAATCAGTTGAGCGATGCCAACGACCGGTTGGCCTTGATGGGACAAGCATCAGCAGAGGAGCAAACGCAGCGTGTACTGCAAGGGCTCGGCTTTGCCCGGGAGGACATGGGGCGCAAGATGGGCGAATTCTCCGGCGGGTGGAAAATGCGCGTGGAACTGTCCAAGCTGCTGCTCATGTCTCCAGACCTGTTGCTGCTCGACGAGCCGACAAACCACCTTGATATTGAGTCCATCGAGTGGCTCGAGGGGTTTTTGACGAACTACCACGGAGCCATCATTCTGATCTCGCACGACAGGACCTTCCTTGACGCCATCACAAACCGAACGGTTGAGATAACAGCCTTCAAGGTTTACGACCACAAATCTTCCTACTCCAAGTACATAGCGTGGCGCGAAGAGGACATGGAGCGGCAGGAGACGTCGTACAAAGCTCAGCAGAAAGAGATTGCCCACATGCAGGAGCTGATCAACAAGTTCCGAGCAAAGAAGAACAAGGCTGCCTTTGCGCAGAGCCTGATCAAAAAGTTAGAGAAGATGGAACGCATCGAGGTGGACGCCTCGGACAGTGCGTCCCTGCGCTTTCGATTTCCACCCGCCCCTCGTTCGGGGAAGGTGATTTTCGAGGCGACCAAGTTGAAGAAGAGCTTCGGTAAGCTCGACGTCTTTGAAGGGGTCGATCTGATGATTGCGCGGCAGGAGAAACTGGCCTTGGTGGGGAAAAACGGTGCGGGCAAGACGACTTTGACACGAATTCTCCTCGGGCTGGAGTCCGTTCAAGGTGAAGTGGAGAAGGGGCACAACGTGGACATCGGGTATTACGCCCAGAATCAAAGCGACGAGCTCGACGGTAATTTGACCGTCTTTGAGACAATCGACGGACAGGCTGTCGGCGATGTGCGCAAGCGCGTGCGGGCCCTGCTCGGGTCGTTTTTGTTCAGTGGTGAGGATGTAGACAAGAAAGTGAAGGTCCTGAGTGGCGGTGAGAAGGCGCGGCTCGCGCTGTGTCAGCTGTTGCTCCACCCCTACAATGTCCTGGTTCTTGACGAGCCGACAAACCACTTGGACATGAAGGCAAAAGACGTGCTAAAGCAGGCGCTGGTCAAGTTCGATGGGACGCTGATTGTGGTGTCACACGATCGAGACTTTTTGACAGGCTTGACCGAGTTGGTATACGAGGTGACTCCGACAGGATTGCGCCAGTACATCGGCGATATCCAGCAGTTTTTGGCACAGAAGCGCACGTCGTCAATCGCTGAATATGAGGCGGATCGCGTGGCGAAAAAAGCGGTAGACAAGCAGGCTGAGGGCAGTACGAATGCCACGAAGAAGAGCGGAAAGCAGGCCTACGAGGAGCGCAAAGCGCACCAACGCGAGGAACGAAAGCTGAAAAACCGCATCTCGAAGCGAGAAAAGGAGATCGCGGAGCTCGAGGCTGAGCAGGCCAAACTGAACGAACGGATGTCTGCTGCGGCCGACGAACAGACCGGCAGTGTTGAGACAGCTTACGCCTTTGAAAAGGTGCAGAGATCGCTCAAAGAAGCGATGGAAGATTGGGAGCAGGCGACAGAAGCGCTCGATGCGCTCAACGCGTGAATTTCAACGTGTGAACTTCAACGCGTCGGCGCCTTGAGGTAGCGGCGCCAGCGGTCTAGCACTTCTATCATATCGTCCGGCAGTTCGCTGTCAAATCGCATCATTTCACCCGTGTCCGGATGCTCGAAGCCCAGCGTTTTTGCGTGTAGCGCCTGGCGTTGAAGTA
This sequence comes from uncultured Flavobacteriales bacterium, assembly GCA_937890245.1. Classification (GTDB taxonomy): domain Bacteria; phylum Bacteroidota; class Bacteroidia; order Flavobacteriales_D; family Sanyastnellaceae; genus UBA8752. Next base: position 8,359 of record CALACF010000511.1, on the reverse strand, counting down.
TCTCAAATGAGTTGCGGACGAACTGCTCATACTTACCAGTTTTGAGACCTTTCACCGTCTGTGCGCCGCCATACGTGGCGTCGCCAAACAGCGGATGGCCGATGGACTGCATGTGCACGCGAATCTGGTGGGTACGCCCGGTCTCTAGCTTACATTCGACGAGGGTGACTGGGCCGAAGCGCTCGATCGGCGTGTAATGCGTAATGGCGTGCTTGCCCTGGTCGCCGTCGGGGAAAACGGCCTGGACCCTTCGGTCCGCGACGGAACGCCCGATGTGGCTTTCGACGCGGCCTGCATTTTCAACGTCACCCCAGACCAATGCGTGGTAGCGCCTCTCCGTACTGCGCACATAGAACTGCTCGCTGAGATGCGACAGGGCATGCTCAGTTTTGCCGATCACCATGAGGCCCGTGGTGTTTTTGTCGAGGCGGTGAACGAGGCCTGGACGCGGTACGGGTTGGCCTTCTTTACTGGCGAGTTGGCCGAAATGAAAAATCAGGCCATTTACCAGTGTTCCCGTGTAATTGCCAATTCCGGGGTGGACCACCAATCCAGTTGGCTTGTGCAACACAGCCAGGTGGTCGTCTTCGTAGCGGATGTCGAGCGGGATGTCCTCGGCTATGAGCTCGAATTCGCGCATGGGCTGCGGGAGTTCGAGGGTGACAATGTCCTCTGGCCGGACTTTGTAGTTTGACTTCACCGCCTTGCCGTTCACGTGAAGGTAGCCCGCCTTGGCCGCCAGTTGAAGGCGGCTGCGCGAGGTGTTCGGCAGCAAGTTGAACAGGAACTTGTCGATGCGCAAGAGGGCCTGTCCGGGCTGTGCGATGATGCGGTGGTGCTCGAAGAGCTCGCCAGATGGGTCGAGCTCGCCAGAAGGGTCGAGATCGGCTGAAGGGTCGAGATCGTCCGAAAGGTCTTGGTCGTTGGTGGTCATTGGAGGATCACGCGTTTAGAGGACGTGGATGCACCCAACTGGAGTTGGAGCGTGTAAAGGCCGCGCGGGAGGTCGCCAATTTGCATAGGCAATGGCGAGCGGCCCGCCGCGGTCTCGAGCGAGCGCACAAGGCGACCGCTGATATCGAAGAGAGAAAGTTGGCTAGCAACGTTGCTCGGTTGCGCTAGCACCGTGATTTGCGTGCGGGCGGGATTGGGAGCGATCGTCCAGCTGGGGACGGTCGACGCTTCAGCGGCGTTTGTTGCGGGTTCAAGATCGGCGATGCCTGTCCATACTTCGGATTTTCCCGCCTTCAAGACAGGGCGGATCATCACCGTGCCTTCGATGGTGGAGCCAACCCAATCGGCACCCAAGCCCAACATGTAGTTAACACGTGAATTGTTGAAGTCGGTGTTCTTGTCCAGGCCGATGTTGAGCGAAAACTCCGCCTCTTGGACCATGCCTACATGGATGGTGCCCTCGACTTCCATGGGCTGATCAAACGCGTAGTACGCAAACAAATCACCCCCCTCGGTGAAGTAGGTCGGGTAGTGAAAAAGGTAGTTGTCTCCCATTTCCTCGCCGGGCATGCCGCCGAGATCTTCCCAGACGCGGAGCAGGAAATTGTTGTTGTGCATCGCGTCGTAGTACGGCGTGAAATGAATCGCCAGACCATGCAGCGTGTCAGCCATGGCGAGGTCGTACCGCACCGCGAGCTTGCCGCCGGCGGCCGTCAAACCGTACGCCTTCTCAGCGGTCCCGTCATCGTAAGCGTAGTAATTGTCGAATTCCTGCGTGAACACGATGCTATCATTGTTTGGCACCCCGATTCTGTCTTGGAATAGAATGCCAATGTTGTCCTGGTAGAAACTCACATCGAAGGCGGCACATGTGTCGTTGCCAGCAGCAGAGAATGCAAACCCATTTGGGTCGATCGTAGCATTGCCCTCCTGGATGTAGTAGGGCACCGAGAATGGAGCCTGCGGGGAAACCACCGTGATCGAGAAGGGATTCTCCATCGTTTCAGTGGCGTCGGTTTCGACGTCTCGCACCACAATACCAGCGGTCACATTGTCTGCTTGTAAGGAAGAGAGGTTGCGGTGGCTCGTTGAAACGCTGTCGGCCATGAAGCCGTCGGGGTTCGTGAGGTAGTGCGTCCACGGCATTGCGTGGTAGGTCTCCAGCAAGGTGTGCTCGGATTCGGTGAAGGCGACTTCAAAGAAATTGAAGTTGTCCGGGGAGACATTGTCATCGAGGAAAACGTAGTCGACATGCCACAAGTCGGTGTGGCCAGCTTGCGATCCGTGGTTGCGAAAGCGGAATTGGAATCCACTTTGCAAATGGCTCAAATCCGTGACAGGTATGAAGGCGAGCGCAAAGGTGTCCATCGCAGCACCGGTGGTTGACCAGACCTGGGACCATCCGTTTACACCGCCTGCAGGAGCGAGAAACTCAACCACCAACGAGTCATTTTCATCGGGAGCATTGCCGCGGCCACCACCTTGGAATTGGAACACGAGGTGGACATTGTCGTCGGGCAGTTCACTGCTCAAGTCGATGGCGCGTGAGGTCAAGGTATCAGCCCACCCCGATGCATCGGCTTGAAAATAATACGGATAGCCTCCAGCGTCCAGGCCATCGAGCGTTGCACAGCCCACCGTTGGCGGGTTGATCGCGATGGTCGTGGTACGGCGAGCGGAAGCGTCGACCCAGCGCACGAGCTCTGGTGTGGGAGCATCGATTGCGTACGTAGGTGAAGCGAAATCGTCGAAGAAAGGCAGGGAAAGCTGGCCGCCGCCTCGGGCTGCTTCATCAAATACTTGGTGAGCAGCTTGGTTCACCACAGGCCTGAACTGCAAGTCGCGCTCGAGTTCTTGGGCCTGGACAAGCGATTGTGGCAACGAAAAAGTAGCGCCCAGTAACAGCAGTACAGGCAGCAGTGCAGCAGGGAATTTCACGCCTTGGGTCTTCATCTTCATCGTTGTTTTTCTATTGCCGCACCCCCTGAATCTGGGCGCCTTCGGCAGATAAATCTATGAGCGCATCCAATGCGATGCGGCGGCCCTGAACAAAGGGCGGTTGTTGGGACTGGACCACCGCATCCGCGGTGTCAGCACTGGCGTATTTTACCCGGCCAAGCTTCAAGCCCAAGGCCTCAATGCGCAATACTGCATCGCGCAAAAGAACACCTGAAAAGTCTGGTAGCTCCACCATTTGTCGCTTGGAAATTCCGATGTGCAACTCGAGTTCGGCCCCGCGCGGCGCGCGGTCATCGGCGTGCAACACCTTGCCCCTGCGCCGCACCTCCACGACCAATCCTGCCAAATCCGTCGTCGACACGTACTGTTCGACAAATCCAAAGCCCTTGTTTCGCAATATGATGCGCGCCACTTGGGCGTCCATCCCCTCCGTCACTTCAATCCGCTCGCTCGGCGCCCCGGACCGGTATACCGTGAGGTACACTTTGCGTCCTGATTTCACCTGGGCCAACGGGCGCGGATCCTGGTCAACCACTGCCCCTGCACGCCCCATTGGATCGTAAATGCTGTCGAGCAAGATCGGCTCCAAGCCTTGCGACTCCAGCATGGCTAAGGCACCCGCACGGTCAAGCCCCACAACCTCGGCCACCGTGATGTGGTCGTTGTAGCGCGTGAATTGGCGCAGTCCGAATTTGAGCGCAAAGAACAAAACAACAATGCCCAGCAAGCCAATCGCGAGTTGCACCCAAAAGATGCGACTGCGCAAAAATGCCAAACAAGATTTCAATATTCCCAACATCTAACTATGCCCTTCTCCTAACTGTCTTGACTGTCTTGCTCGCTGTCTTTATTGAGCCATTGCGTCGGGAATCGTCGACTCCATCACAGCGGACAGGTCGTTGATCTCGCCGTATTTCACGCCGTCCACGCAGCATTTTCCGCGTGTCACATGGCCGAGCAACGTGAACGGCACACCGGATTCAACCAGCGTGTCAATCATCTTGCCCTCAAGATCGTCTGTCGTCGTGACCAAGATGCGCCCCTGCGACTCACCAAAGAGAAAGCAGTCCAGGCGGAATTCACCATCACTCTCTACGTCAAAGCCAAGCGAGCGTGGAGCGCCCATTTCAGCGAGGCAGGCGATCAGGCCGCCATCGGCGACGTCGTGCGCACCAGTGATGTCGCCACGTTCAATCAGCGTACGGATGCCGGCGTGAAGTTTCACCTCGGCATCGAGGTCGAAGTGCGGAACCGTGCTGTATCGCACCTCGTGCAGCGCCACGAGATACTCACTGCAACCGAGGTCATTGTGCGAATCGCCCAGCAGGTAGATCAGATGGCCCTTCTCCTTGAAATCAAGCGTCATCTGCTTGTCCACGTCCTCCATCAGACCCAGCATGCCAATCGTTGGCGTGGGGTACACGGGTTTCGGCTCGCCCTGCTCGTCAGCTGACTGGTTGTAGAAACTCACGTTCCCACCCGTCACTGGGGTGTTGAATGCCAGGCATGCCTCGCTCATCCCCTTGATCACGCCGACGAATTGCCAGTAGACCTCCGGGTTGTATGGGTTCCCAAAGTTCAAGCAGTTCGTAATCGCCGAGGGCGCACCACCGACGCACGCAATGTTTCGCGCAGCCTCCGCCACGGCAATTGCGCAGCCCTTGTGCGGATCGGCCTCCACGTATCGCGCATTGCAATCGACGCTCAAGACCAACCCCTTTTTGGTTCCCTTCACCTGAACGACAGCAGCGTCTCCAGGGCGGTTTGTCGAACGATTGGCCGTGCCAACCATGGAATCATACTGCTCGTATACCCAACGCTTCGAAGCGACGTTTGGCTGGGCGAGCAATTCGCGCGCGGCCGCTACGTAATCATCCGGCTCGGGAATATCCTCAAGGCGGTACTCAGCGATCTCCTTCAAGTAGGCCGGTTCGCGGGTCTCGCGATCGTAAATCGGTGCGCCACCACCCAAGACCAGACTGTCCGCACTGAGTTCGCCGACCAAGTCGCCGTTGTCGAAGTAACGCAAGGTATCTCCCTCGGTCACCACGCCGATCTCAACCGCATGCAAGTCCCACTTATCAAAGATCGCCTCGATCTCATTCTCGCGTCCTTTCTTCACCACGACCAGCATCCGCTCCTGGCTCTCGCTCAGCAAAATTTCAAAGGGCTGCATACCGTCCTGGCGCGTCGGCACCCGGTCCAAGTGAATGTCCATGCCCACGCCGCCGCCTGCGCTCATCTCGGAGGTCGAACACGTAATCCCCGCAGCGCCCATGTCTTGCATGCCCACCACGGCATCGCCTTCGGCCAACTCCAAAGAAGCCTCCAACAACAACTTCTCCTGGAACGGGTCGCCGACCTGAACAGCCGGAAGGTCATTTGCACTGTCCGCAGTGATATCCTTAGATGCAAACGAAGCGCCCTGGATGCCGTCCTTGCCCGTAGCCGAGCCGACGATAAACACGGGATTGCCCGGTCCACCTGCCTTGGCGCTGATGATCTTGTCTGACTTCAACAGCCCGACGCTCATGGCATTCACCAAGGGATTCGTGTGGTACACGTCGTCAAAAAACACCTCGCCGCCCACGACCGGCACGCCGAAGCTGTTGCCGTAATCCGCGATCCCGCGCACCACGCCGTCCAAAAGCCAACGTGTCTTGTCTTCGTCCAAATCACCGAAACGCAGTGAATTCAGTTGGGCGACGGGCCGCGCGCCCATGGTGAAAATGTCGCGGTTGATCCCGCCCACACCAGTCGCTGCGCCTTGATAAGGCTCCAGCGCACTTGGGTGGTTGTGGCTCTCGATTTTGAAAGCGCAGCCCATGCCGTCGCCGATGTCTACAATGCCAGCGTTCTCCTCACCCGCTTTGACCAGCATGTGTGGACCCTCTTTCGGCAGCGTTTTCAGCCACTTGATCGAGTTTTTGTAGGAGCAGTGCTCGCTCCACATCACCGAGTAGATGCACATTTCCGTGAAGTTCGGCGTGCGCCCGAGAAGTTCCGTGATCAGCGCGAATTCCGAGGCCATCAGCCCCATTTCTTCGGCTTGTCCGAGGGTTGCAATTGCAGTTGATGCTCCCATGATGAATCGCTGTGGTTTCAAGTCCAATTTCGAACGGGAAAAAGCCCGCCCAATTGTGGGTGCAAAGTTAAGTCGCGCTGTTCGGCCAACGTGTGCGAACTTCCGCACATGAGTCAAAAGTTGTTGAAACGATTTCTTCTGGGCACCGCTGCCTTGTTTGCGCCCCTCTTTTCTGCGGGCCAATGCGTCGAATGTGTAGCAGATCAAGGCTGTTCCAGCAGCGATGGCATGCCTACCATCTGTCCTGCAGCCCTACCCGCAGCCACGGCGGGTGCCTTTTACGAGGAAAACTTGACCTTCTTCATGCCAGCGGAAGTGGTGGACGGCGGAAGCGGCGTGACCGCCACGCTCAATACCTTGACCGTTACCTCGATCACAGGACTCCCGATCGGCATCGAAGTGGTGCTTGATGAGGCGGACGCCATTTACGAGCCGTCCGCAGGGCAAAACCTCGGTTGCGCCACTGTCTGCGGGACCCCGTTGGTGCCAGGCGTCTACACCATGGCAATCAATGTCAGCGTGGCCGTCACTGCATTGGGATTTGACCAAACAGTAACTGACACCTTCACCTACACCGTGGTCGTCGACCCGGGCGCGGGCGGCACCAGCACGTTTGCCTACAGCGTCTCTGCCGGCTGCGCATCCGTGGCTGTCGACTTCAACGCTTTGATTTTTCCCGGCGAAGGGCAGGTAGCCAATTACGCCTGGGATTTCGACGGCGCCGACGTGGGTACTGATGTCACAGGGTTGGCCGAGCCGAGCGGCATCGTCTTCGGCGAACCTGGGGAATACAACGTGAGCCTGACCACCACCATCGGCGAATTCCGCTTGCAATCCGTTTCACTCACCGGCACCAATGACAATTGGTCTGGCGACGTTGACGATTTTTTCACCACGCCAGGCGACCCCTATTTCACACTGACCGACGGCAACGGCATCGTCGTCTACACTTCAGATTGGGTGGGCAACACGACGAGCGCCGTCTGGAGCGGCCTGGACATCCCGCTGAACCAAACGCCTTACACGATCACCTTTTGGGACGATGATGACATCACCGCCGACGACCTATTCGGCTCGGTGGCCTTCATGCCCGAAGACAACAACACATTGTATCTCAACGCTTCCGGAACGACTTGCTCGCTGAACATCTCGATCGAGCCGGTCGTTTCCATATCTGACAGCGCAACGATCACGGTCTTCCCAACGCCCCAACCAGTCATCGCAAATGCGGGCGACAGCTTGTTCATCGATGGCGGCTCCTCGCCCTTGACCCAGTGGTATTTGGAGGGCGACAGCATCCCCGCACCCGAAGGCAGCGGCGCTGCGCTTTGGCCGGAACTCAGCGGCTGGTATCAGGCCGACATCACCGATTCCAACGGGTGCTGGGGCCTGAGCGAACCCATCTTGTTTTGCCGACTGGCAGGCGTGCTTGAACTTGAAGTCTTCTGGTACGACGCGGCCGGCACCGTTGAAGTGCCACCCGATCTGGGCAACTACAGCTGGTATGCCGACGGCGAATTGCTGCCCGCCGAAACCCTCCACATCGCCGACGTCGTGCCCGGCGCCGTGATGACCGTCCTCGTCACCGACCACCCGGATTGCCCCGTTGTATCAGGCGAAATCGACTTGGGCATTGCCGATTTTCTAGGCCAATTCGCATCCGACCACCCCAGCTGGAACGCCCACCCCATCCCCTTCTCGAGCGAGCTTTGGATCGGCGTCGAAGCCGAGCATTTGGCGCATTGCACAGCCCAGTTGTTTGACTTGCGGGGCCGCTGCGTGGCGACATCGCCGCGGCTTTCTGACGTTGGCGCGGGTGAGTCCTACCATTGGACAGGCATTGACGTGCCACCCGGTGTCTACATTTTGAAGCTGCGCATCGGCAGTCGTTCTTTGGGCGCGCGACGCGTCGTCCGCCAATAGAAAGCATGCGGGTCGTCATCCAACGCGTATCGCGGGCCGCCGTCCGCATTGAAGATGAGGTCGTCGGTCAAATCGACCGCGGGTTCATGATTTTACTTGGCATTGAAACGGCCGACGGGCCGGCTGATGTCGAGTGGCTCGTGCGCAAAATTGCCTCCCTGCGCATCTTCGCGGACGGGGAAGGAAAAATGAATGAGAGCTTGATTGACATACAGGGTGAAGTGCTGATTGTAAGCCAATTCACGCTGCACGCCAAAACAAAAAAGGGCGCCCGCCCGTCCTTCATCCACGCCGCCCACCCCGACCACGCGATCCCGCTATACGAGGGCTTTATTCGCGAGATGGAGCGCGTGATTCAGCGGCCGGTGGCCACAGGGCGGTTTGGCGCAGATATGTCCATTGAGCTCGTCAACGATGGGCCGGTCACACTGCTGATCG
>CALACF010000510.1 GCA_937890245.1 uncultured Flavobacteriales bacterium | reverse complement strand
ACAATAGCTCCATGGATTTGTCGTTTGACGGGTTCTTGATTAATGAGCCAGCAACCGGCATGTCCTTGACGAAGTCTTTGTCTGTCGATTTTGTAAATCACTACGCCATCGAGTACGTGAATATTAGCGCAACAGACAACATCGGCATTGCCAACCCAGGAAACGAATGGGTCTGGTTTGATTTGGGCGTTGGCGACGCGACGTATGGCCTGTGGTATGTTGATGGTTATTTCCGTTTGGAGACCTATGCAAAGTCGGGCGTGTGCAATGTGGGCACTACAAATTGGGCTGTATTGCAAACAGGCGATACAATCAGTGGCGCGAGTTACTGGGATTATTTTACCGAGTTGGAAACGCAGCTGGTTATCACCTCTCCTGATTACACCGAATGGAATGGGCAGACGGCCTATGTGGGCATAAAGTTCACCATCGCCGATCGCTTTCACTACGGATGGATGCAGCTTGAGGTAAGTGAAAATGGAGACGCTGTAACGCTCATCGATTATGCGTACAATACAAGTCCTGGCGAACTGATCACGGCGGGGCAGACGTTTGCAACGTATGGTTGTACGGACCCTCTCGCATTGAACTTCAATCCAAATGCAATCGACGACGATGGCAGCTGCGAGTACCCATTGGACTGTGGCACGGATGCAGCTCTGGCTTTGCATATGTATGATACATACGGTGATGGCTGGAATGAGAACTATCTGGAGATCACGGATACAAATGGAGTTTTGCAGCAGAGCATTACTATGAACAACGGCTCAGAGGGCTTTGAAGAATTTTGTTTGCCGGAGGGCTGTTATTCATACGCAATAGGTGGCGGGAGTTACCTCAGTGAGATATCATGGGAACTGTCCTGGGATACGGCCGTACTGGCCTCTGGTGACCCGGGAAGTTCTGGAATTTTCTCGGTCAATGCTGACTGTAGTGCGATGTACGGTTGCACGGATGAATTGGCCTTCAATTACAGCCCAGGGGCAATAGTTGATGACGGCTCTTGCGTTTACCCAGTGCTTGGATGCACCGATTCGACGGCACTGAATTATGACCCGGAGGCTGAGGAGGACGACGGGTCTTGTTATTACGAAGACGATATTTTGGGGTGCACGGAGGAAGCGGCGATAAACTATGATCTGAATGCCACCTACGATGACGGATCATGTGCGTATCCTTCGCTGTCATTGGATCCTGTCCCGACTGAGCTTTGTTTGGGTGAGCCCGTAATGATATCATGGACTGGTGGGGATCCAAGCGGCTCGATAAATATTGGTCTTGTCAATGTAACTACGAATACAAGCCTTTCGTCCATCGCTATTGTAAACAATACGGGAACGTACTCATGGGTAGTAGAAGATATTGTAGCAGGAACAGGAGTGGTCTATGAATTCTACATCCAAGACCACCCTTGGCCTCCGAGTTCGTGGACTTACGGGAGTCATTTTACAGTTTTAGACGATTGCACCCCCGCCATTGGCGGGTGTACCAATGCAGAGGCGCTGAACTACGATGTTGATGCCACAGTCGATGATGGCTCCTGCCTATTCCCGGTGACACTTTCTATCGATATGTCTGAAGTGACTGTTTCTGCTTCAGGGGTCCATGTGGCTGGAGATTTTCAAGGTTGGGATCCTGCGGCAACGGCAGCGCAAGCGCCTAGCGACGCCTGCGGAAGTGTATTCACGTATCAAACAGCTTTGGGCAATGGAACGCATGAGTTTAAGTTCATCAATGGTGCGGAATGGGGCGATGACGAGTACGTAAATGGCGCCTGTAGCAATGGAACGGGAAACCGCTCTATCACGGTTGCTGGGGCATCGACTGACAATGGCATGCCTTGCTTCACCTCTTGCAGTGCTTGCGGCAACCCGCTTGTGATTCTAGGTTGCACTTATTCGATTGCCTCCAATTACGCTCCTTGTGCCAATGACGACGATGGCTCTTGTGCTGGATTCGGATCAGACTGTGCAGGTGACATAAATGGTGATGGCATGATGGGTGTTGGTGACTTGCTGAGTATTCTGAGCATTTTTGGCAGTGAG
>CALACF010000509.1 GCA_937890245.1 uncultured Flavobacteriales bacterium | reverse complement strand
CTATTCGTCAATGCACTTGGCGTCTTCAAAGGATGGGCTATCTTCGCCGACCCAAATGCGGGTATGGTGAAATTGGTAGACACGCCAGATTTAGGATCTGGTGCTTTTAACGGCGTGTGGGTTCGAGTCCCTCTACCCGCACTTTTACGGGCTTCTCACGGAGCCCCTCAGGGGTCCTAGTTGACTCATTTTCAGATTGGTATAGAGATGAATATCACGAAGACAAACTCCGACGAGCTGAACGGTGTGATCACCGTGGAAATCGCCCCAGCGGATTACCGTTCACAAGTTGACACGCTGCTCGAGCAGTACCGAAAAAAGGCGAAGCAACCAGGATTTCGGACGGGCAAGGTGCCGATGGCGCTCATTCGCAAGCAGTACCAGAAGTCGGTGCTCGTCGAAGAGTTGAACAAGGTGCTCGGAAGCAAAATGGACGCGTACATCCGCGAGGAGAAGCTGCGTCTATTGGGCCAACCGATTCCCTGTGAAGAGAATGGCAGCGACGGCGATTGGGACAACCCCGAGACGTTTACGTTCCGCTATGACGTCGGATTCAGCCCGTCTGTAGACATCAAGTTTGGTTGGTTTACCAAGTTTGTCCACCACAAGGTGAAAGTCGACGACAAGATGATCGACAAGCAAGTCGGTGATTTGCAACGCCGGTTTGGCAAGATGTCGGAGCCCGAAGTGAGCGGTGCAGAGGATTTAATCGTAGGCACGTTCGTCGAACTTGACGACAAGGGAGAGATTCTTGCTGGTGGTTTGATGCACGAGGGCACAATTGGCCTGGAATCACTGGATCACAAGGCCACAGCGAAGATGCTGACCGGACTGAAGAAGGACGACTGCGTGGTTGTGGACACCGCTCATCTGGCGAAAGATGCTGCTGAATTGGCCCATATGCTCGGAATGGATCCCGTGGCGGCAAAGGATTTCAAAAGCAAGTTGCGCTTCACAGTGAAGGAGATTCGCCACATCGATCCTGCTGCGTTGGACGGTGCGTTCTTCGACAAGGTTTTCGGCGAGGGCAACATCACAGACGTTGGAAGCATGCGCACGCGCGTGAAGAGCGATCTCGACGGCATGTTTGAGCGCGATGCTGACCGCGTTTTTCGGAAGAAATTCGTGACGGAAGTGATCGACAAGCTCAACCCGCCGCTTCCAGAGGCGTTCCTCAAGCGTTGGATTCGCGTTGCAAACGACAAGCCTATTTCCGCCGAGCAGATCGAGGAGGAGTTTGGTGACTATGCCAAGAGTATCAAGTGGCAGGTCATTCAGAACCATATCATTGACGAGAACAAGATCAAGGTCGAGCGTGTAGATATTGAAAAGGAAGCTGGGCAAATGCTCAAGGCGCAATACGCGCAGTACGGCATCCCGCTCGAAGCCGAACAAATGGAGCCACTCATCGCAAATGTGATGGGCCAAGACGCTGAGGTTCGCAAGATTGCAGAAACTTTGTACGAGCACAAAGCCATCGACAAGCTGCGGGAATTGGCAAATATCAAGGAAAAGGAAGTGGACTACGACGCCTTTATGGAGGTGGTCAAATCACTTTGATGCCTACTTTCCCACTCGATTAATTGGCTTAATCGCCACACGCAACGAACACACATGACCAACCGAAAAGAATTTTTGAAGTACGCGGTGAAGGACCGGGGCTTCACAAGCCACCACGTTGAGGATTACATTTCATCGGCGTACGGACCGGATAGCATGACGCGCACGGTGATTGAAGAGCGGCAGATGCCCTTCCGCGAAGTCGATGTTTTCTCGCGCTTGATGGCAGACCGTATCATCTTTTTGGGCACAGGCGTTGACGATTATGTCGCCAACATCATCCAAGCTCAGATGCTCTTTTTGGAGTCCACCGATCACACGAAAGACATCCAGATCTACATCAATTCGCCCGGTGGCAGCGTGTATGCTGGACTCGGGATTTATGATACGATGCAATACATCCGCCCCGATGTTGCGACAATTTGCACGGGCATGGCTGCTTCAATGGGGGCTGTTTTGCTCTGCGCCGGAGCTGCCGGTAAACGCACAGGACTCAAGCACAGCCGCGTGATGATCCACCAGCCCATGGGCGGTGCAAGTGGTCAGGCGTCCGACATCCAGATTACAGCACGAGAAATTCAGAAGCTCAAAGAGGAACTCTACACGATCATTTCTGAACACTCTGGACAGAAATTTGACAAAGTGTCTGAGGATTCGGACCGCGACTATTGGATGATTGCCGCTGAGGCCAAGGCCTACGGCATGATCGACGAAGTACTTGAGCGCAAGTAAATGACCGAAATCGACACCCAATGTTCCTTCTGCGGTCGGCAGAAATCTGAGGTTGAAATCTTGATTGCGGGTATGACCGGGCACATCTGTGACCAGTGTATCGACCAGGCTGACCAAATCCTCTTGGAGGAGCGCAGCCAGGTGACGGACGATACATTTGACGTGCAGTTCAACCTGGAGAAGCCCATCGACATCAAGCGTTTTCTCGACGATTACGTCATCGGTCAGGAGAGCGCCAAGCGGACTTTGAGCGTCGCCGTTTACAACCATTACAAGCGCCTCTCTAAGGCGGATGAGGTGGACGAATCTGGGGTTGAAATAGACAAGTCCAATGTGATTCTCGTCGGCGAAACCGGAACGGGCAAGACGCTCTTGGCGCGCAGCATTGCACGGCTTTTGAAGGTCCCATTCTGCATTGCTGATGCGACGATTTTGACCGAGGCCGGCTATGTGGGTGAAGACGTTGAAAGTGTACTGTCGCGCTTGTTGCAGGCGGCGGACTACGATGTTGCATCGGCAGAACGCGGCATCGTCTTCATCGACGAAATCGACAAGATTGCCCGCAAGAGCGACAACCCATCGATCACCCGTGATGTAAGCGGCGAGGGGGTGCAACAGGCACTTCTCAAATTGCTCGAGGGTTCGGAAGTGAATGTCCCGCCTCAAGGAGGACGCAAGCACCCCGAACAAAAGCTCATCTCGATCGACACGAAGAACATCTTGTTCATTTGCGGTGGCGCCTTTTCAGGCATCGAGCGGCATATTGAGCGCCGAATTGGCGCAGGTGGAATTGGATTCAGTGCGGAAGAGTTGTCCTCGACTGAGGATGAGGTGGACACAATCCTCTCTCAAATCACCCCGTCGGATCTGAAGAGTTTCGGACTGATTCCCGAGCTGGTCGGCCGGTTTCCAGTACTGACACATTTGAAGGCACTCAACGCCGATGCGCTTCGCCGCATTTTGACGGAGCCGAAGAATGCGTTGGTCAAGCAATACATGAAGCTGTTCCAAATGGACGGGATCGAGCTGCACTTTGATGCGGACGCCCTGGACTTTATCGTGGAACGGGCGATGGAGTTCAAGCTCGGCGCTCGAGGATTGCGATCGATTTGCGAGGCCGTGTTGAGCGACGCTATGTTCGAGTTGCCCGGAAAGGAGGACGTTACCGAATTCAGGCTGACGGGCGAGTACGCCAAGAAATGCTATAACGCCACGGACACCGGGCGTTTGCGGGTGGCATAAAACTTCTTGGGTGATGGCAGGGCGCAGCAAAACGCAGAAGGTCTCGCCGATGATGCAACAGTGGAACCGCATCAAGCAATCCC
>CALACF010000508.1 GCA_937890245.1 uncultured Flavobacteriales bacterium | reverse complement strand
TGTCGGCTCCGTGTGCTGCTCTAGTCCTGACAACGTCAATGTTAGCTTTCTTGCGGGCTTCCAAACTTCTTACGGGGTTTGGTTCTCCTTCAATAGCGGCGATTACGACACCTTCTTCTTTGACCTGCTGAACCTTAGCGCAAATAATATCGGCCTGGCAATTTTTGATGTCGGCGAATGCGGTGAACTCGAGGCCCAGGTCGGATGCCTGGTCTCAGAGCAATGTGCGGGTGAGATTTCTGAATTCACCGTACTTCAAGCAAACACAGATTACCTCTTCTACGTCTTTACAACGGACCCTGAAGGCTGCGGACAATTCCAATTCGTGACCACGGGTGTCTTCCTCGGTTGCATGGACCCTGCTGCTCCGAACTACGACCTGGCTGCTACGATGGATGACGGCATGTGTAACTACGCTGGTGTCACGCCAGCCAACAACGGATGTGGGCAAGCCACAACACTCGATTGCAACACTTCTGTCATGGGCACGACGGGCGGCGCTACCAACCTTGGCGCCCCCAACCTGGTCAACGGTTGTGACCCTGTTCCCGGCCCCGGGGTGTGGTACACCTTTGAAGGCACCGGTGACTTGCACACGGTGCAGCTTTGCGGGTCAAACATCGATTCCAAAATCAACGTCTACTCCAGCGCTCAAATTTGTGGGGGCGGATCGCCATTCGGCTTTTCGTGTGTCATGACGGTTGAGCCGGACGTGTACGCTTCTGAATCGGGCGACTTTGTCAACTGCGGTTTCTTCGACGCGGATGACGCGCACGTTCAGTTCATCTCTGAGGTCGGCTTGTACTATTACGTGTATGTTGTGGCCGAGGATGCCGATGCCAATCCCATCACGGATGACAATGGAACCTTCGAACTCACAATGGACTGTGCCCCCGCCATCACGGGCTGCACCAATTCAGTCGCTTGCAACTACGCGCCCACAGCAAACATCGAGTCTGGCGATTGTGACTTCCTTTCGTGTGCTTGCGATGAGGGTGCGCCCGACGGACTCGCCATCCAATTCCTTATGGATGATAGCTTTGGCGACGGTTGGAACGACGCGGACTACATCCTTCGCAATGCGATCGGTGATACCTTATTTATAGGTACACTCGATAGCGCTCTTTTCATCATAGACGAAGACAACTTCCTCGGACCCGATAGTGGCTTCGATACGTTCTGTCTTCCAGAGGGTTGCTACTCCATGGAAGTGGGAGGTGGTGACTTCGACGAAGAAATCAGCTGGAGCATTGTTGACTTGCTTGGCGATGAGCTTGCCAATGGAACCACGGGCACAGTCGAATTCGCCCTCGGCGATGTCATATGTGGTTGCACGGATGCGGCTGCTTGCAACTACCAAGCGGACGCCACTTCAGACAACGGCACCTGCGAATTCGAAACCTGTGCGGGTTGCACAGACCATGATGCTTGCAATTTCGATGCGACGGCAACCATCTCAATCGACATTTGCTGCTTCGACCTCTGCGTCCGCCTTGAAATGACCGACGACTTTGGTGACGGATGGAACGGCGCCCAGTATGAGATTTACTCCGTAGATGGGCTTCTGCTCGAGCAGGGCGGCCTGCCAAGTGTCGGCTTTACAGTCACCCCGGAGGGCACTGCGTCTACTGACGAATTCTGCCTCCCAGCGGGCTGCTACTACATCATGGTAACACCAGGTGTCATCCCGATTGAAGTAGGGTGGACGCTACTCGGCGCCTCTTCGGGCATCTTCGCGGGCGGCGCTCCTGTTTCAGACCCGCTCTATTTTGAAGTGGGCGACGGTGCTTGTACGTCGGGTTGTGCAATCTCAGTGGCCTGCAACTATGACCCTGCAGCCAACGTCTCGCTCCTCGAGGAATGTGTTTTCGACGGTTGTTCTGGCTGTACTTACGATATCGCTGACAACTACAGTCCGGATGCAGTCCAAGAAGACGGCTCTTGCGAGTTTTCACTGCAGAGCACGTGCCCCACGGACTTGAATGGTGACGGCGCAACAACCACTGCTGACTTGATCGAGTTCTTGATCAGTTTCGGTGACGCCTGTGACTGATTACACGCAACGTTTACAAACTTTCGGCGTTTTGCTGATTCAGATAATGGCTGGCACAAATTTGTGTTTCAGCCATTATCCACATTCAGGATGTTAGTAATCAGTGCGGTAAGGGTGGTTTCCGGTCGCTTTGCTCCCTAACCTGCAAGAATTCTCTTCACAATAAGTGTGCAGAATCCCCAAGAAATGCGCTACATTGGAGCGGCAATTGGAAAAAACCTTAATCATGAACCTAAGAAAATCTATTTTCTTAGGAATGCTCAGCGTATTCTCGCTCGCATTCCTTACGTCTGTCAATGCACAGACCATTAACTTTACTGGCGACACCTGGGCTTACGAGGCCGGATGTTTGTTAACTTTTAACGGAGACACCATCCTGGATGCTCCAATCGGTGACCTGTTCGCCCTGAACGATCCGCAGCCGTTCAACATCAGCTCGTACGGGGCGGGTGACTATGTTCTGACCCTGTTGGATGACTACGGTGATGGCGGAACATCCTTTGCAGTTGATGCTGCTCCTTTGAATTGCGCAGGCGATTGTTCTGGGAATGGAAGTGGAACCAGTGCGGATTTCATGTTCACGCTCACGTCTGACACCCCCGGGTGTACGGATATGACTGCGATCAACTACGACATGGAAGCGACCCTAGACGACGGCTCTTGCTTGTTCAATATCTGCTCTGCTGGAGAGACCATGGTCTTCTTCAATATGACGGACTCTTGGGGCGACGGCTGGAACGGCAATGTCTACGAGATTTACAATGAGGCCGGCGATTTGCTCGCAACGGGCAACTTGGATGCTTCT
>CALACF010000507.1 GCA_937890245.1 uncultured Flavobacteriales bacterium | reverse complement strand
CTACGTTCACAACTACTACCTCTATTTGGATGCGTACGGTCGCTTCCAAATGGTGCCGTGGGACCTTGACAATTCATTTGTTGGGGCGTTGATGGGTTTCAGTTATTGGTCTCCGGCTGATGTGTACGACTTCGACCCCTATTTCTCAGGCTTCGATGCGGCCGACTCCCGCCCTTTGATTGATCACTTGCTCGATGATCCACTGTACCGGTTGCAGTACACGGCCCATATGCGGACGGTGATGGAGGAATCCATGGATGCCAATGTCTTGGCCCAAGACATAGCGGACTTCCAAACGACAGCTCTCGCCGCCGCCGAAAACGATGCCAACGCTTTGTTCGGCATGACCTATTTCGAGTCAAATGTCAACAGCGCTTTTTGGAACACGTGGGGCTTTGCTGGAATTCTCAGCACGACGGATGCCCGCATGGAATTCCTTTCAAATCACCCAGAGATCTCTGAAAACCCGCCGGTCATTGGTGAGGTGTACGTTTTGGATGGCAGCAGCAGTGGCAGCGATGGCACGGTTGAAGTGGCGGTGTCCAATGCGATGTCAGTTGATTTGATGGTGGCAGATTTTGACGACCCGGGGAATTTCCAGCCCGTGACCATGGTGGACGATGGAACGGCCGGCGATGTGACCCCACTGGATGGGGTGTACACCGCTTCGTTTTCATCGGCTGCGGCTGCGGGAGAAGTCCACTTTTACATTCGTGCTCTCAACGCCAACGCGCTGGCCGTGTCGCCTGCCCGCGCCGCATACGAGTACTACATCTATAGCCCTTCCACAGGAATCAATTCGGGACATGATCTAGCCCAATCTCACAACGGACTCCAGTGGAGCGTGTACCCCAACCCCGTCGATCATCGATTTTCCCTGAAAAACTTGCAGCCCTTCTCGCCGCTGTCCGTCTTCAACGCCCAAGGCCGAGTTATGTATGAAGGCGTGTGGGAGGGACGGTTCATTTCTACGGTGGATTGGCCGTCCGGCATGTATTGGATTCATTCCGGCCTGGGCCGTGACAGGTCGACACAGAAGTTTGTGGTGCGGTAGTGCCACCGGCTCGTGACGCCACAGCCACTTACGCGCGCACTTAGTTGCGCACTTAGTTGCGCACTTAGTCGCGCAGCAAGGTGAGCTGGCCTTGTTTGAGGGTGCGCTTGGTCGTGCAGACGTGGTCGGCGTCGAGGATGAAGTAGTAGGTGCCGGCTGATCCAGGCGAACCGCCGATGGAACCGTCCCAACCCGCACCGTATTGCTGTGCTGAGTATATCAAGACGCCCCAGCGGTTGTAGATGTCGAGGGCGTAATGCGAGAATTGGTCGGCTGCTGCGCCAACGATGGGGCTGCCGTCTGTGGGTTGGAGGGCAATGCGGAAGCGGTCGTTCTTTCCGTCGGCGTTTGGCGTGAGGACGTTGGGGATGACCAGCTCGACTGCGGAGTACATCGGTGGGACAGAGAAATCAAAGGTGCCCGATTGTTGGGTGGCGCAGGTGTCGTTGTAGATGGTGATCGTTACGGGGTAGGTGCCGGAATCACCGAAATCAGCCCAAGCAGAGTCCCCGAAGGCCACGCCGAAAGGGCCGAAGTCCCATTCGACCAGGTCGGCGTTCTGGCCGAGAAATGCGAATTCGCCGTGGGTCTCCAATGAGCAGGCCGGGGGCTCTCGGTAGGTCATGGCCATGACGAGGGGATCTTCTGGCAGAACGACGACATCGAAGTAGGCCGTGTCAGCGCAGAGCCGATCGGGGTCTGCGACCAGGCGAGCTGTGTAGCTGCCGTAGCCAGCGTAGTTCCAGGTGGGGTCTTGCTGGAAAGATTCTGCGGCTGCCCCGGTGGAGGCGTCCAAAACATTGAAGGTCCAATGAAATGAAGTGGAGCCGGAGCTGAGGTTGTCAAACGGCACGGAAAGTCCGTTGCACGGCGGCTCGCCGGGGGTGAAAGCGGCCACGGGCAGGGCCGGCAAGTCCAACTCGTGCATGACGGAGAAGGTGCAGCCCAGGACTTCGATTTGGGCTTCAATTTCGTGAATGCCTGGGGACAAGTTTGTGGCGAGCGCGAAGTTTGCGGGGTCTACAACGGGGACTCCCTCCTGCTCCCCACCGATCCACCAGCTCATCGAACCTGGTTCGGGGTCGTCGCCTGTGTATTCGAATTCTATGTCGTAGCCAAAGTGATCACAGATGGGTTCGGTCCATGTAAAGGCAGGTTCGCGCGGCACGACAACGGTGACCTCGAAAGATGTACTGTCCTCGCAGTCACCCAATTGGTATGAAAATCCGACAGTGAATTGGCCTTCGTAAGGGAAAACGACAACGGGCTGGGTTTCAGACGAGTCGAGAATTGAGGCTGGGCCAAAATTCCATTGGAATGAGCCCTCAGATTGTTCAATGACAAAGGCGGAAGTCAGGCCAGTGCAGGGTTCGGGCGGTGATACGGAGGGTATGAGGATTTCGCAGGGGACCACGTCGATGGTGAAGTCGCGGAGGGTGCGGCCGAGGAAGACGCCGTCGCGGAATTCGGAAATGCACACGCCGATTGCGTATTTTCCAACGAGGTCGGGGGTTCCAGAGAGGGTTCCGGTGAGTGGGTCGATGGAGATGGGCGCAGGGCCGAAGGGATTGCCTGGGGAGAACCCGGTCTCCCATGTCACCTCGGTGAAGGGCGGTCCGGTGGGTGGATTTGGGCTTGGAGCTGTGTAAGATCCGCCGAGGTAGATTGGGCAGAGGCTGTAAGAGAGTGAGTCTCCGTTTGGGTCAATCGCTGGATTATCCAAAGTAAACGGGTGGTTTTGGCAGACGTAGGCTTGTGGCAAGGTGGTGAATTCCGGGCTCGAATTGCCCCAGTTTTCGACGCCGGTTGTGGCTGTCCCCGGAATTGATGTGAAGATTGTAAAGCCCGTGGAAATGGGTTCTACGAGGTTGAGGATCTGTGGGTTGCGGCAGCATCGTTGGTATACAACAGTGTAGCCTTCGGCGTTGGGGGGCAGGGTGAGTTCGAAGGTGTATTCGCCTCGTTCCAAGCAGATTTCGGGAGGCAGTACGGCGCAGGCGCTTGAGCTCTGCAGGTCGATTTCCTCGATGTCACTATTGAAGAGCTGAACAGTGGTCGATACGTTGAACACGCCCGAAGGGCTGTATACGCCAATCGGCGCGATGAAGTCGAAGTCGGTGCCGTTGGTGTTGGTCGGGCCGCAGTCGCGGTAGATGATCAGATGGAATTCGTAGATGTTGTCGCCCAAGTATGTGTAATACATTTCGCCGCCGACAAGGTGCGTGGCGCCCGCTGTGGCAGACGTTGCGAGGGCGAGGGCGAGCACGAGGGCCCGGCAGAGGAATTTCAGATGTTGGCGCATTATCACAACTCGTCCCAATATAGGCCGTCTGTCTTGAGTAAATTTGTGCAATGCAGCTGATTCGTTCTTTTGTCTTGTTCGCCCAGTGCGCCTTGTTCGTTCTCTCGGGTATTTCAATGTCCAGCGCTTTACAGGCACAAGTAGCGCCCACGGCGCGGATGGCTAGCAAGCAGTATTGGGCGCCGGAAGTGGGGACGTATCTCGAGATTCAGATGGCGTTCGACGGTCGCTCGGTGGCCTGGACGGATGCGGGTGCAGACGAGGTGACGGGCGAGCAGCTATTTCGCGCGGCCGTCGAGTGGACGGTGATTGCGTTGGATGGTGCGGGAGAAATAGTAGATTTCCGTAAGTCCGTGGCACGCACTGAGCGCATGACGGCGCCCTCAGACTTCATCGACATCGTGAGGCTTCCGCTGCTTCCGGGCCATTACGCCCTGGAGTGGACGGCCGTGGACTTGGGCGCGGACTTGAGCGCGGGCGCGGGCTTGGGCGCTGGACCGTCCGGCACCAAACAGGTGAAAATGCGCTTTGACGCCCCCATCGAAATTGACACGTTGAGCACGCCAGACATCAGTGGGTTGTTTTGGGTGCAGGCCTACAGGGCATCGGGCGAGGCGACCACTGCACTAACGCGTGCTGGCCGTGAGATTTTGCCGCTGGTAAGCAGCCGGGTTGGGATGGAAGCGGAACGCCTGCCGTTTTACGGTGAAATTTATGGGTCCACGTTGCCTTTTGCGGAGGGATCAGAATTTTTGGTTTCAGCTTGGTTTCGCAATACGTCAGGCGAGGCAATCAACCAGCGCTACTTCAAGATGGAGGCTGCCCCTGTCGTCTCCATTTTCGAGATGATGGAACTGCCCGAAGTCCCTGGCCTGTACGAACTCGTTTTGGGCATTCACAAGCGCGATGGCTCCCCTATTGTCTCGCGCAGTCTCGCCTTTGAGTTGATGGACAAGTCTGCGGTTTCAGCGGCTATATCTCTTTCGCAACTCGCTCCGTTCGTGTTGAACTACAGCTCACGCGACAGCTTGTGGTCGGATTTGCAGATGCTCGAACCCATCGCGGGCGCGGTTGAACTGCGGACGTTAGAATTCAGCTTGGTCGGCGCAGATTTGGCAACTTTGCGCGGATTTATGCATACTTTTTGGAGCCGCAGAAACGCAGAGGATCCGGGTTCTGCTTGGCGCGATTATCAGCGCGAGGTGGCGATCGTCGATCGCGAGTTTCGCGACTGTCGCAATCGCCCGGGCCATCAAACAGAGATGGGTGCCATCCTCTTGCAGTACGGCCGCCCCAACACCATCGTGAAGCGGCACAGCGGCACGCAGTACTATCCGTATGAGATTTGGCATTACCACAAAGCAGGCCAATTCAACGACAAGCGCTTCTTGTTTTACGCGCCCATGGCCGTCGCTGCATGCTTTGAATTACTGCACTCTGATATGCAGGGATTTGTTCGCAACACGGACTGGCTTGACCTTTTACGCACGCGTGAAAACTCCAACTCTGTTCATGAGACCATGCTCAATGGCTTGAACCCGGGCGACGCGTTTTCTCGCGAGGAACCCGAAGATTTGTTCTACAACCCGAGATGAGCAGCGCGGATAAACAATCGGTTCGAGCGGCGATTGCCGTGTTGAATTGGAATGGCCGATCACATCTCGAGACCTTCCTCCCATCGGTCGTTGAGCATTGTGCTGCTGAAGACCGCGTGGTACTAATTGACAACGGCTCGACCGACGATTCTCTCGCCTTTGTTCGCTCAAACTTCCCTTCAGTTTTCGTTGTGGAAAATGCTGATAACTATGGGTTTGCGGGAGGATACAACCGGGGTCTGGAAGCATTGGAAAAAGAAATAGATAGCGAGTGGACCGTGCTGCTCAACTCGGATGTCGAGGTGACCGCGGGCTGGACCGACGCTGTTTTGGCCGCCATGAAACAGGGCGGCTGGGCTGCTGCACAGCCGACAGTTCGCTCCTACACCGACCGCGAGAGCTTTGAATATGCTGGCGCTGCGGGCGGATACATCGACCGCGACGGATTCGTCTTTTGCGCAGGGCGCCTCTTTGATACGTACGAACGTGAC
>CALACF010000506.1 GCA_937890245.1 uncultured Flavobacteriales bacterium | reverse complement strand
CTATCACCACCTCAATGTCGTGGGGGTTGGCAGCCTGCGAACGCCACAGCTGCACGACGCTCAGGATTCGGGAAGCTCGGCAGCTAGTGTAGACAAGCGAGAAGATTGGTTGTTTAGTCATAATAATTCGGTTCTGATAGGTAGAACACAAATGAGCATGACACCTGAATCACTTAATCTCGAAAAACGCAGATCGCACCTCAACGCGAAGGCGTCCGTGCTCCTGCTCACCACCTCTCTCGTGCAGGAGTATTTAAACCTAACCGCAGACCAGGCTGAGACAATCACGCTACGAGAACAACAGATCCACCTTCTTGAGTCTGTCAAATCGACGGACAAACAGCATACAGATGAGCAACGCAAAGATCCTGACGGAGATGGTCCACGACTTCGAAGCGAAGAACCAGCGGATGCCGGTTAAGATAATCGTAGCCCCTGTCGCCCTCCTGGCCCTCGGGATGAAAAGGAGTGTCAGCCCTGTGTGGCACGGGATACCCGTCGAATGTCGCCTCTTCACAGAGGCTGAGGTCGTGCTCAGTGGAAACTGCCTCGGGGTGTTCCTTCGACGTGACGGGGCCGAGTTCGCTCTGGCTGCCTGCGATCTGGACTTAGCCGGTTGACTAAACTTTTTAGTGTCCCAATACGGGACACTAATCGATAGAAATCGGTGTAGAAACTTGCATTCCCTTTAGCTCCTCACGCATCGTATCAAGCCTCTTTTCAGCCTTGTCGCGCTTCTGGTTGTCGAGCTGCATGTCTTTCACCGGCCCTGGGATGGCTCCGCTGTACTTCGCCAGCACCTCGCCGTAGAGGAACCTGGCGAGTTCGAGGGCGAACTTTTTGACCCATAGCGACCCGGACGAGGTCAGTCCTGAGGTGTATTCGTACTCTCCGAAGAATTCGACTGACGCTGAATAGCGTTCAATTGGGTTATGGATGAGCAGTTGGGCGCGAGGCTCGTCCCAGAACCAGTCAGGGGCGACGCTGGTCACCCGACTCCAGGTCTTGCGCCACCTGAGGAAGGTGTCGTACTCGTCCATGCCTACCCGGAACAGCGGGGCCGGGTTGATCAGGTTCCCGTAGAAAATCTCAGTGGGGACTGGGTTTGGCTCTACAAACCAGACCTTCGCCACGCCCTGGCCGAACCCTTCCGCCTCGTAATCACCGGTCGGAAAATAGGCGTGCTGTCCCTTTACGAGCTGAAACTGGAGAACTTTTATGGCCGGGACCCACACGGAATACTCGGTCAGAGCGTCCCGGATCGTATCGAGCACCTGTTGCTGAGTGAGTTCGACGATCCACGTGGGCTCCCCTAGCTGTCGCCGGATGTAAGCGGCCAGCTGATCGTTCGTGTAGCGACGCGGAAGTGTGTCCGGTGATTCGACTGCGGTTGTGCGGGGCGTGCCTGACATGCTCTAACTACTTCTTCTCGGGGTACGGCGCGAGAATTTCGTCTACCCTGGTCGGATGCGTCCGCTTGGCGTGCTGTTGCAGATGCGACCGGTAGAAGAATCCGCGCTCACAGTCGCTGCAAAAGATCGTCTTTTCCTTCGAAGTCTGGACAGGAGTTTTCGGTGTGGCGACCTCAGGGGCGGGTGGCATCGCAATCGTTGGCTCCGGGAGTACGTCGGGGGTGCCATCAACGCTTTCGATGGTGACGGGTGTGGGCTCGTCTTCGAGCATAGGCTCGGGGAGAGATGGGATGCCCGAAACGGGTACCGTGGACGCCGGGGAGTCCATGTTGTCAGGTGATTCCACTGGAGCGGCGGTGGCAGGTATCGCCTCAACCACCGGGATATTCTGCGGGTCAAGAGCTGCGTGTGGAGCAGGAGTAGGGGTCGGCGCAGCCGGGAGTCCGGCGCTTCCCTCCAGGCTGTGCATCGCGGTCTGGATGGCTGCCGCAGCCGCGTTCTGACCGTCAGCGGCAAACGGTGTCACGGCCGCCGCCTGGATAGCCTCCATCGTAGGGCGGGTATTGGGCTGATCTGGCTGAGTCAGGGCATCAGGAAGTGGTGGGATGTTCTTCGGGTTGCGCGGGGCCTTGTCACGAGCGTACTTGATATCCGGCGCCCCAGACGGGGGCATACCCTCTCCGTCCGTAACACCGTAATCTTCTGGCACGTCGACAGTAGGCCGGGCCAAACCAAGTTCCTTGGCCCTTTCCATGGTGTACGCCGTTACCGAGTTGGTGGAGATTTCAGGCGCAACCTGCGATTGAGTGGGTATAAGCTCCGCTACCGTCTGGCCGGTGGCCGGGTCTTTGGCAAAACCTGTTGCTGCACGCACTGCGTGCGCTCCTGGGTCGTTCGTGCGGACGATAGGTGAAGACACGGCGCCCGGATCGCCCGTAGCGGCATGGGGGGAAAGTGACACCAGCGGGGCAGGCTCGGTGCCTTCAACAAGGGTCAGCATGTTTGCCCTGGCGTAGGCCGTCAGCTCAGGATCGTTCACCGTCCGACCCGCCCGGTCGGTGACCCATGCGCCTACGGCGATTACCAGCGTCATGTTCAGCTTGGAAATCTGAAAGTGCAGAGGCCACGCGTTGTTGTTTTGGAATCCAACGATGTTGGTCCTGGGAGCAATGTCGGTATCAGCCATGTCGGTCGTTCAATTGTGTTGATGTGAGCACGCAATCGTGCTGTTTATACCATTTAGAACTGCAAAATTTGAGGGCGCCCCATAAATTTTTGTAGACAAAGAATAAAGTTTTTCGTATACATTATCGCATGGCAAATTGGAAACCGACCGAATACGACAAGGCATGGACGATCAACCTGCTGAGCAGGATCAAGCACAACGGTGTCTGGGCCGTTCCGATGTCCCAAACCACCTACAGGGTGGACAAGGTCAACAAGAGGCTCGTCCGAACGAGTGGGATCGAGGCCGACGTGCATGAGCGCACGAAGATCGTCTGCAATGAGATCGGGTGGAGGGTGGTTGACGACCTCGGAGCGAAGATCATCGACCCGGCCAAGAATTAGGAGCTGAAGTAGTGGCGCTGGCCGTCTCCGTCCTCATCGTCTTCCTCAATGACGGTGTAGTCCATCTCCCAGTCGCTGCCCAGTCTGTCTGTGTTGATGTACCCATCCAGCCAGTCAGGCACTTCGTAATTTTCAAGCTCGTTGGCCACCCATGCGTCTCGGTCTGCGAAGGAACCTGAATAATTCTCGATGAGCCCCACAGCGTTCTCGAAACTGCTGCCTTCATACTTGAGGCACAGCCATGCGATATCCTGGCCGGGGTATGACTCATCATACTCCGACAGCCACACCGCCATCTTCGCCAGCTCCCTGGGATCGATCTTCTTTTTGCGGCCGTATTCCAGTATGCTGTCGAAACCGACCTCCAGGGCACTGATCGCCGTTTCGGCAGGATCTTCGACATCCTCGTCTTCATCGTAGTCCGCAGCCTCAGGGTCGTTGTGAGCTGGGCGCCAGTCCGGGTAGCCGGACTGAGCACGGATGGCGCGGCGCACGTTCATCTCGTAGCGGACTTCTCCGTCGCCTCTGGCGAGCCGGGAGGCGCTGGATTCGCCCAGTAGGGCTTTGGCTATTTCACTGCTCACGCCCTAACTACAAGCGGTAGAAAGCGTGGTTGTTAATGGTCACCACCGGCTTCTTTCCTCGCGCCCAGTAGGGCCGCTCATCTTTCCGCGTGAAGTGGGTGGCGCCCTTGGTGTAGCCCGGTAGAAGTTCGGGCGTGTTGTACATCACCCTGGATATCCTGAGGGCCTCGTCCCACTTCGGGTGCTTCCCCTCGAATTTCCTGAGCAAGCCCCGTATGGTGGTTTTGTTCAGGCATGAGAACTGCCGCTTCTGGGAGATGATAGCCAGTCCAGTCACGTGGGCCGCGTCGGCCCTGGTTCGGATAACCTCCGCGACGGCGATCATGCCTTTGGTGCCTTCGCCCCTGGCCTCGCCGAGAATGACGGCTGCCACAGCCTTCTGTCCGTATGTTGCGCCCTCGGCCGACGAGGTGAAGAGCACAGCGTAAAAAAGGAAAATCAGTAATATTTTCATGGAGGGATGAGATACAGAACCATTAAGCCGGTTTTGTCTACAAAATTATTGACTTGCATGTTGTCCACCTAGCTACGATGCAAAATTATTGACTTGCATGTTGTCCACCTAGCTACGCTACTTAGGGAATGAGCGCGTCATACACCGCCAAATCAATCATCGGTGAAACGAGCGGGTACGCGCGCAGGCTGGCGAGGAACCACGGTTTAAAGCTCCAGTATACGAGCAGCCCCGCATGGGAATATTTTCCTGACAAGTTCAAGAACGACGTGAGATTCAAGCGGAGTGGAGAGTGGGAGCCGGGCGGTCTTGAGTTCGCGGACTGGCTCCCGTTTAGTGATGACGGGGAGTGGTACAAGGTGTGCTACTACAGCAACTACTCCACGAAGGGTGGAGAGGTGTGGCATAACGTCATGAGCTGTGATGCTGACGGTGATCACGACTTCGCAACCGGGGCCGAACTCGGATCGCCCGATGAAAAAAAGATGACGGAGGAATACTTCAGCGGCACAGACTTCGAGCAGAGATGGGACGGCTACTGGCACCACGTGGTCGAGACGGGGGAAGACCCTCTTGACGAGATTTTCGTGCCACCCTCCCTCGGGCAAGACAAGACGCAGCACGAGTGGCTGGTGGCATTCGTCCAGGACGGCGACAAAGCTGTCTTTTTCAGGGCCAGGGACAAGACGGCCGAACCCAGCCGGGTCGTTGACGATCCCGCAGAGCTTTCGGACGCGGCCCGCGACTACCTAGCCCTGGATGCGAACAACGCGTGGGGTGACGGCACCTGGGAGGAGTTGAAGGAGTTC
This sequence comes from uncultured Flavobacteriales bacterium, assembly GCA_937890245.1. Lineage (GTDB taxonomy): Bacteria > Bacteroidota > Bacteroidia > Flavobacteriales_D > Sanyastnellaceae > UBA8752. The sequence continues at coordinate 5,775 of CALACF010000506.1, read as the reverse complement.
GGCAAGATGCCGAAAACCACAAAGTACCCGCCTCATATCCTGATCAAGGTGGACGGGAGCGACATGATCTCTCACGCCGACCGGGAGGCGCTGGTTAAGGCGCACATTGTAGGGGTCGCCCAAGAGTCGATAGACGACCTAGCGCGGCGAAACAACCAGGCGGGATGACGTGCTGGTGCGGACCTTGCCGACGTGGACCTGCCTGATCACGCGCTCCGGCGCACGAACGTCTTTCGGGTAAGAGGGCACGCACATCTGGCACGTGCAAGGTTTCTCTGTTGAATTTGCATTCACGTAGTTAATGTGGCATCGAAGAATTTTTTGTAAACTAAAAAATGTACACAAAATTAAGTGCGAAAGCGATCATCGACGAGATGGCTCTCGACCTTGACACGAACGAACTCGACAATCCTTTCGATTCTGAATTCCACAGCGCCATGGTAGGAAGCGGCCAGGAAGTGGTCTTCTACTATCCGACGACAGTGCGAAAATTCTGGGACGTCGTAAACGGCGGAATTCACGGGGCCGTGTTCAAGGAAACCAGTGATCACTTCGACAACACCATCTTCACCAGCCATTGGGACGCCGGTGCCAAGGGCAGGTACGGCCCTGATGCCGGAGCGGACAGGGCAATCATCTTCGTGGTCGAGATCCCCTACGCCCCTCAGGTAGCGAGTAGGCGACGGAGGTTCAGGTCCCTCATGCCATCCTACGCCACGGTCGACCGTGTGGTGCCCCTGCACATCACGCCCAAGCACATCACCGGTGTATGGGACATCCGGGGCCGCGAGATACCCATCCAGAAATTCATCCGCAAGGTGGAAAACGGCAGCATCGAGGGAATTGAGCCGGAGGCTGCGCCGCCTGAGAAGGGGAAGAGGCGCTTCAAAACGGCCACCATGGACGACTGGCAGCTGGACGCCTACCGCCTCGTCCAGGCTATCCTCAACTACTCGTCAGGGCTATTCGATTACCTGATAGGGCCTGAGCAGGGCGTCCTGGCACGCAAGTTCCTGGGGGCCACGGCCAACATGACTCTCAGTGATGTCAACGACTGGAGGGGTGAGGACTGGATCAAATTTGTCGAGAAGATCACAGGCAGGAAAGATAAGGGTGAGTGGGACGAGGAGGAGGAGGGCGCACCCTACCACGAGCAGTGGCGTGATGACCGCCACGGGTTCAACAAGCCCTTTTGGCAGGCTCGAAAAAAGTATCGCAACTACGACGGCTACGAATGGCGGGGCCACAAGGTCCCGAAGGATCGCCAGTTCTAAAGTGAAACGGCCCGCAGCATTTCTGCCGCGAGCCGTTTCGTGTGGGCCGCCCCAACACCGAGACCCGATACGTCTACACTTTCGTGTTGGGACCTGCAACTAAAAAGTTATCCCACGCAGGCTTATCCTGGCGGCGATGGATTGTGACGCACGCAGGGAGAGCCAGAGGTTCGGAGGGTTTACGCAGCAATTTCAGCCCAGCTTCCCTGGGAGTGCGATCCGCCTTCCTGCTGTTCACCTCGGGCGCCGACCACACGACATTCGTCCAGGTGTTCGGGCCACCCTTCGACCGTGGGATAACGTGATCCATGTTGCCGTCTGGCCGGTATTGGCCCGTGTAGCCGCACACCTGCCTGTCCCGCACACCTACGCCCTTGCGGTTGAACTTCGGGCGTCGCTTTGGCATCTGGGTGTAACTCGCCTTCACGATGACATCGGGCATGCGGATGATCCCATTCGGCACCTTGATGCTCTGGTCCTCCTCGCGCACCGGCAGCTTGGCCCACTCAGACCACGGCATCGCTAGCAGGCTGCCACCGTCGTCAGCGATAGCAGTGGCAGACCCTCGAAAGCAGTCACACAGAGCCTGCATTGCCGTGGTGGTGTCAATCGCCTGCCACGCCTTGTTCAGCACCAATACTTTTTCTTGCAGCTTTTTCATTATCGTCATCCAAAAAGGTCACACCGTCTTCAGTAACCTTCAGGTCAATCTCTCGCAGAATATCGAGGTACTCCCCAACACGTGCTTCTTCCCGTGCTATTGCCTCTCCGCGTTCATCAGCGGAGAGGCCCGCCAGGGGGCCTTGGTCATCTGCTGTCTGCTCAATCTGCTCCAGCAAATCCTCAACTTCACGGTGCAAGGCGCGGCCCCTGATAGCCGCTGTCTCAATCTCCACCGCTTTCTTGGCAAGTTTTTTAATGCTCATGATGGCTACTCTCTGAAAATCAGCCCACAGCGCAGCCACAACCGCCCCACGCCGTTTTGTCGAAATCTTCCCCATCCGCCTCTAAACGTAGACGAAATGCCTCCAGGGTCAGGGCTTTGGTCACCCCGCCTCGTCGATCCCGCAGGATCGAGACATCCTTGTCGAGGTGCTCACGCAATGAAAGCTCCTGCCGCTCCCACTCCTCGTAGTGCTCAGGGAGCTTCTGCAACAACAGGTGGAACTGGGCCTGACCGGCCTTGATGCACGTTCCGCCACAGTTTCCAGTGAAAATATTACCTTCCAGGGCAAAAGCGTGACCGTCTGGGACAACGGCGCAGTAGACCTCGCGCACCAACGCCGACTCACGCACCTCCACCACTTCCCACTCAGCTGGTCGTATTCGGTCGTGCGCCTTAAAAGTCTGCAAGTGCTTGTCGATCAGGAAAAAGTCGTCGCGCAGCGTGTCAGCCACCAGCGCCACTGTGTATAACGACGTCTTTACCTTCCCGTAACCAAGTCGGTGTTCGCATCGAATGCTATTCACACCTATGCCAAGAACAGTGCATACGTCGCGCACAAACTCTAAGTTTTCACGCCTACTTGAGCTGATTTTGAATTGCTTTCCAGACGCAGTCCCATCTGCTGCAAAGTACCCTGAAAGCCACCCATAAAGGTAAGATTTAGACTCTTTCAAAGGCGGCTTTTCCTTCCAGTAGCGTGGCAGATCCATCACGTTGATGCCCACGCCCTTGCGCACAGACGTAGGAGACAATGGGAACCACTTCAACAGCTGAGCGTCCTTTTTCCCGCACAGCGTAATTCTTGCCGGATTGTTCCACTTCCCTGCGGATGCGCACCCGTCTCCGAACACGATACCGTGAGCGATGCCATAGGCTGACGGGCGCACAGAAGCTTGTAGCTGCGCGTAGATCGAAAACAATTTTACACCAGGTTCCAGCTCCCTTGTGGTCTTTTCCTTGCGATGAGTACGTCCTGTCCGAATGAACCACCTATGGTCGGATGTAGTGCAAATTGTGCGGTGCTCTCCCCGCCGTTTTACGTTCAGGTAGACAATAGGCTGTTTTCCGAATTTCTTGATAACCGCCTTCTTCCAGCCGCCAGATACGCCTAAAACCTTCACCTCTTGACCTGATGCCTGGCCGAAGGTCAGTATGCCCTTGTCAGTCAAAAATTCTTCGCCACCGTCAAAACAATTTCCATGAGGGAACCCCAGCCCGTAGAGGCGGGGAGGCTGGATGCCTTCCGCCTTGAGCAGATCAAGCACCTGGGCCTTGTGGAGGTAGGGTGGTGCACACATGGGCGCCTCGGCCTTCCAGGGGACGATTCGTTCGCGCACGCGCTCGATGCGGTGCTCCTCGGTCCAATCGATGCCAAAGTAGGCTACGGTGTCGGCAGGGTCGCAGTTCTCGTCACGCCACTTATCCAGGAAGTCCCGCTTGAGAATCTTGGAACAGGGGTCCGCCCTGGTGTTTCCGATGTAGCGCACGTCCCTGAACACCTCCCAGGGAGATCGCCCCTCGCAAATCCACTTCAGGGAGGGAACGGCCTTCATGGCCATGCTCCGGGCGGTGCTAAGGTGCTCTTTGCGAGCTGCGAGCTTTGAGACAGGCGGAATGACCTTGAGCATCTCCAGCACGGCGTGGGTGTGCGAAGGTGGCACACCGGTCACGTTGGCTGCCGCCCTGACCAGGAAAGTGTAGAGGTCATCGTCTTCGATGAGCACGTCGGCGAAGAGGAGGGTCAGGTCGGCTGTCCCGTGCTTGGCGGCCACTCGTTTGGCTGCGGCCCAGGAGCCGACACCGCCGCTGAAATTGACAATGTGCTTCATGTATTTTTGTATACGAAATCCAGCTTCCCTTTGCAAGGGCAAATGGCGCTCCCGGCAGGATTCCAACCTTCGACCTTCCCCTAGGCGGGGGATGCTCTACGCAGCTGAGCTACGGGAGCATCAGTCTCTGATAAATACTGGGGCGCCAGGCACGCCGAGGCCCCTGATGTTGAAATCGAAAAACTCCACGGCTTCGTCGTAGTCCATGCCATCACGCTCCATGAGGATGTTGACGATCTTGGCAGTAGAGTAGGCCAGCACCTCCCCCTCGAAGTTGAATCCGTCGGCTATCCCAACGACTGCCCCGTCGAGGCCGTCCAGTTTGATGATGTCTCCCTCGATGCACGAGGCCGCTTCCAGTATCTCTTCAATTTGCCCGTCTTCCATTTCCATACGGGATAGAACAGGTTTCCTCTGGCGCCACTCCCGCATGTAGGTGGCATGGCACTCGGGGCACGTCCTCTGGCCGGGCCGGGCTTGATTTCCGCACTTGCACTTGCTCATGTATACAGAATTGTGCCACGTAGAACATTGTCCGTCAATCGTTTTAGGAGTGGATGCCGTCGCCGGATTCGCACTGATACTGAAAGCTTCAAAGGCTCGTGTGCTGCTGTTACCCTAGACGGCAGCTACCTGGCAACGGGGCCGCAGTCAGTGCAGGGTGACCCAGCATTCCACACGTAGGCCACCAAATCGATCTGCTCTATTTTCCAGGCCGCACCACGAGCATCCAGGAATTCATGGACAGCGTCCCGGCACCCGTTCAGCAGGTAGTCGTCTATAATCACCAGAGCGGTAGGGGCAAGCTTGTCGTAAAATGCCTCCATGCACACCATCGTTCCGGCGTAGAGGTCGCAGTCCATACGCAAAACCGCGACCTCTTCGATATCCGCAGAGTTGTCCGCAAGGGACTCCTCGAACCAGCCCTTGCGGAGGATAGTGCCAGGGAACCCAAAGCCATCCATGCGCTTACGGACGCTGTCTAAATCGTGGACCGTGACGCCTGAGCTTTCTAGGTTCCCGTCCTTGCCTCCGAAAAATGGGTTTTTTCCAGTGAAAAATCCAAGGCCAGGCTGGCAGCCATCCTTCTCGGTCGCAATGGGGATTCCATCAAACGAGTCAAATCCGTACACCTGGGCCGCCGACCCCGCCTCTCGGACGGCCTTGGACATCACAGCCAAGTTGGCGCCAGCGCCAACGCCGCACTCAACCACGGCACCGGGCACACCATCGGCCAGCGTCTTCAGTGTGAAATCGTAGGTGTGCTGGAGCGTAGCCTCGGACGCGTAAGCCCACATCTGGTAAGTTGATAAGTCCACAGTCTACATACAAAGGGTGGAAGGAAGAGGACTCGAACCCCAGCCTGGATTGCAGCCCAGACCGACACGTATTAGCAATCCGAACCGCTCACATTGGCGGTTTACCTGCCTTAAACTTGTCGGAATCGCCGAAAAGGTGGCGGCGACATGGGCAGGTCGTCGAACTCGCCAGGGTCTACGTAGACTTCCCTCTCCGGTGGCGACGAGGGTTCGACAGCCAGTATGTCCGAGAAGTCCGCCTGTGTCACCTCGCCTGTGCCCACGTCTGCGCGCTCTAACCTGGTCGGCCGCTTCGGCGCCTCTTCGTCCGTGTGGCCCTCCGCATAGAAGTTTCTCTCCCCCCTGGGGCAATTCTCAGACAGCATGACGAGGCACCGTTTAAGGCTGTTTTCCCTCCTGCCGAAGCT
>CALACF010000505.1 GCA_937890245.1 uncultured Flavobacteriales bacterium | reverse complement strand
TGACCCGAAGGCGAGAGATGGCGGCGCTAATTTCATCGCTTCTCTCCGGGACTCCTCAGGCCATCCCCATCTCACCGTAGACGTACGTGAGATGGAAGTTGTCCAGCTGCTGGGCAAAAAGAACACCCCAGTCAAGAAAATCTACGATCCTCATGTTGAAAAGTTCAACGAGTGGCTCAGTGGCCAGCGCAAGGAAGCCCGTGCCCGCCTCCCGCAGGCTCTGGAGGGGGAGCGTGTCCAAGTCGTGGAAAACGAAACTGGACTCTCGACCATCTACCAATTTCCAGATGGGTACAGGTGGTGCACGGCCCTCCCTGCGGATGGTGACGGACCTCCAGCGCGCCAGGAGGGCCAAAGCTCATTTGCTGTCCTTAGGCGACTCGGAGCCGGGACCGCGCTGGGTGGGCTCGCGAGAGGCAATTTTGACAAAGATTTCGGGACGAACGAGAATAGGATATTCGCGCTCCTGGACGGACAAGATAGTGTTGTCGCGGTGATGACCGCGAGCAGGAGTGGTGTCAAGAATCTCTACACAAGCAATAATATGCCCCTCCCAGTAGAGCTAGTTGTGTACGTTCCCAAGTTTTTAGATAGCATGGGTATCGACGGTCAGATTTACCGTCGAGACATCGACAGACAGGTGAGGGAGAGCGCCGACAGCATAGTTGACGCGCTTCTGGAGGGGTCGGACATGGATTTCAAGGACCAATGGTCGTCCTTCACAGATGCCCTGGTATACGCGAACGAGTACATCAACCAGTTTGCTCCGCAGGCCAGCACCGAGCAGAGGCGCCAGGTGGCCCAGTCCATCTTCACGATCAAGGGCAAGGTCGGGATATTCGACGTGTTCACGGCCATGGGCGATATTGGCCTCGGGGATGCGTCCGATTACGAGTTCGAGTTCTTCCACGGCCCCGATGACTCCAACTCCACCGAGGACGCCCTGGCAAAATACGACTCATCCAAGGCCCAGAAGAGCGGGGATGAGGCCACACCTGCTGGGGCAAGCCTGCCGGATCGCGGAAGCAGCGGAACCTATTCCGACACAATGTAGTCCCAGTCGGGCGTCACATTGCCACTTCAACCTCGCGCTTGCACGAGTCACATTCGTAGATTTTCACGCTTTTCTCGTCCTTGATCTCCCCCCTGATCGGTGCAGACCTGATCGGCTGCTTACAGACCCCGCACACCAGGGACGGAGGGTCAGGCGGCGGGACTCCCATGCCAGCAAGCCCCTCATCCGTCAATGGGGGGCTCTTCATCTTCCTGGGGCCGTAGGTGGGCTGAGGTTCGCCCGGCTCCTCGCCGTGGTAGGCCATCGAAAAGGTATCTGTGCTGCTCGTGGTGCAGATCGCAGGTGTATCGAGTGATTCGACGTAGTGCGCGAAGCGCGTGGCCGCCCGTATGACCTTCCTGAGGGCGTAGCACAACCCGGCAAAGGCGATCACTTCGAGTGCTATGAGCAGGAAAAGACCGACGTAGACCACCCAGTTGACCAGCGATTGAGATGTTTCGTCCATATTTTTATTATTTTTGTTTACAAAAATAGCTTTGAGCGTAAAACGTATACGCAGTTCTTGACCAGATAGAACATGAAATCAGAAAAAGACACATCAGACGCGGGTGTAGAACCATGGTGGCAGGTCGTGCTCGGCGGCATGTTCGTGGCCTT
>CALACF010000504.1 GCA_937890245.1 uncultured Flavobacteriales bacterium | reverse complement strand
GCTACCGCAAGGCTTTGCGTTTGATGAAGCTCGCGGAGAAATTTGGACGGCCGATCGTCTGCTTGATTGACACGCCCGGGGCCTACCCTGGACTCGAAGCTGAAGAGCGGGGACAAGGCGAGGCCATTGCACGAAACCTCATCGAGATGTTCCAACTCAAGGTCCCGGTCATTTGTGTCATCGTCGGTGAGGGCGCCTCGGGCGGCGCGCTGGGAATTGGCATAGGCGATCGAGTCCTTATGATGGAACACACATGGTACAGCGTGATTTCACCCGAGTCGTGTAGCTCTATTTTATGGCGGAATTGGGATCACAAGATCGAAGCGGCCGAAGCTTTGAAGCTCACTGCCGATGATATGCTCGAAAACAAGCTGATTGACGGCATCATTCCAGAGCCTTTGGGCGGGGCCCACAACAACCGCAAAGCCGCTACTGACGCGGTGAAGGAGGCTATTTTGGAGCACCTCAAAAAACTAGATGCCATGGACCCTAACAAAAGAATTGAAGCAAGAATTGGGAAGTTCGGGGCGATGGGGGTGGTGCATTGAGCTACTCGGATTACTTTCGCTGCTTGAATACGGTTCAAAACACTATGTATAAGCAAATCCGCACGCAACTCATCGCCTTGTTGCCCGCCCTCGCCCTGCTCATCATGCTCCCTGGTTGTGGAGGATTGGGCAAAATGGAAAAAACCCTCGAAGACCTGAATGTGAAGGTCAGCCCAGACCATCTGGTCTTGCGCGGCAGTGAGGTCGAAATCACCATCACCGGCTCTTTTCCCGCAAAGTACTTCCACAAGAAGGCCATCTTGGAGGTGACCCCCGTTCTCGTTTGGGATGGAGGTGAATCTGCATTCCGGACCCAGGGATTCCAAGGAGAGGACGCAGCTGGCAACAACGACGTTATCCCGTTTGCCCTGGGCAAGCGCTTCAATTACACGGCTACGGTCGACTTTCAGGATGCCATGGAGGACGCTGCCCATTTGGAGCTGCGCATCAAGGGCACTTTGGGCAACAAGTCACTTGACTTTGCCCCAGTTGAATTGGGCCACGGTGTAATCACCACGCAAAACTGGATGCTTAGCGATGACCGCTTCATCCTCGCCAAGGACGCCTTCCAGCGCGTCGTGTCGCACACGCAAGGCGCGGAGATCAACTACGGCTACAACAGCTCAGATGTGAAACGTGCCGAGTTGAAGGACGACGACATCATGGAGCTCGCAGAGTTCCTTGCCTTTGCAGCAGCGCATGACAGTGTCCGCTTGGGCGGAACGGTCGTTTCAGCCTTCGCCTCTCCCGAGGGCGAGATGTCTTTGAACTCTGAGCTCGCTGTTGAGCGCGCCGAGAGTGCAAACAACGCTGTTGCCCGCTTGCTCAAGAAGGCGAAGATCTCAGTTGAGAATGCCGACGCTTTTTA
>CALACF010000503.1 GCA_937890245.1 uncultured Flavobacteriales bacterium | reverse complement strand
GCGGTGAGCATCAGGCGCAGGGCCCGGTCGCTTGCGTTGTCAGCGCTCAGCATTGGGTGGTCCTGATAGTAGGAGCTGTACGACTTGGCGAGGTCGTAGCACCAGTTGGCCACGAGGCCCGGATGGTAGCTTGAGGCCGCCTCCGAGATGATGTCGGGCATGGCGTAGATGAGTTGGATGAGCTCCATTTCATCTGGGCCGACGGGAGAGATGGCAGCAGGAGGGAGGCGCTGTTCGTCCGCTTTGCGGAGGATGCTTTTGCCTCGGACGTAATTAAACTGGATGAAGGGGGCTGTGTTTCCGATGAAATCGATCGACGCCTTGGGGTCGAACATCATGCCTTTTGTCGGATCCACTTTGAGTAAGAAGTACTTGAGCGCGCCGAGGCCCACCTTTGCAAAGACGGATTGGCGCTCCGAAGGGTCGAGCCCTTCAATCTTGCCTGATTCCGTGGCTATTTGCTCGGCGACGCGGGACATTTCATCCATCAAATCATCTGCGTCGACCACTGTTCCTCCGCGCGACTTCATCTTCCCCTCAGGCAATTCCACCATGCCATAGCTCAGGTGGTGGTTTTTTCCCAACTTGCCGAATCCCAATTTCTCCAGCACCAAGAACAAGACCTTGAAGTGATATTCTTGCTCGTTGCCGACGGTGTAGATCTGTCGATCAAGGCCCGGGTAATCCTCGAAACGGAGGATGGCCGTCCCGATGTCTTGCGTCATGTAGACTGCTGTGCCATCGCTGCGCAGGAGGATCTTCTCGTCGAGGCCGTCGCCGGTGAGGTCGACCCACACGGAGCCGTCTTCGCGCTGGGTGAAGAGTCCGTCTGCGACACCTTGAAGCACCTTGTCTTTTCCGACGAGGTAAGTATTTGACTCATAGTAGAGCTTGTCGAAATCCACACCCATTGTGGCGTACGTCGTCTCGAATCCCTTGTAAACCCAGCTGTTCATGCGCTTCCAAAGGGCCACGGTCTCTTGGTCATTGTCCTCCCATTTTTTCAGCGAGGTGCGCGCTGCTTGGAGGATGGGAGCTTCAGCTTCGGCCTGTTTCACGTCCATTCCAGTGGCGACGAGCCCGGCCACTTCAGCTTTGAATGCTTTGTCGAAGGCAACGTAGTAGCGGCCCACAAAATGGTCGCCTTTTTCGCCCGTACTTTCAGGTGTCTCGCCGTTTCCGAGCTGCTGCCAAGCCACCATGGACTTGCAGATGTGGATGCCGCGGTCATTGATGATCTGCACCTTGACCACATCGTGACCCGCAGCTTCGAGAATGCGCGCCACGGAATGCCCGAGGAAGTTGTTCCGCAGATGTCCTAGGTGAAGGGGCTTGTTCGTGTTGGGCGAGGAGTACTCGACCATCACCTGTGGTGCGCTTCCTTTGGGTGCCGATCCGTAGTCAGCAGCGGCAGCATCGCCATCTAGCCATTGCGTCCAATAGGAGGGATCGACTTCAAGATTCAAAAAGCCCTTCACCACGTTAAAGCCTGTGAGCCAGGAAGCGCTGGACACCATGGCCTCGCCGAGCTTATTCCCAGTGGCCTCCGGTGCCAGTTTAGAGTGTCGGGTTAACGGGAAGCAAACAACTGTGCGATCACCGGCAAATTCCTTCCGCGTATTTTGAACGGAAACGTTACCGGATTCGAGCTGGGCGCCGAAGAGTTCTGCTACGCAGCTTGATGCCAGTTCTTGAATCTGGAGGTCGATACGTGGGTTCATGATTTCGGTAGGAATACTTCGGCGAGCATGCAGCGAACGCTGCCGCCTCCGAGCTGTTCAATCGTAGGGATGGGCGCGTGGATAATCGACCCGTGGTTTTTGAGCGCGTCGAGCTGTGCTGACGTGAATGCGGCGTGGGCAGCGGAACTCATGGCGATGTGCAGGCCGCCATCTCGGTCGCGCACTTCGAGCACGTTGCCCGCGAATTTGTCGACCTGCTGGGTTGTGATGTCGATAATCTCGTGGCCATCAGCCACAAGCTGTTCCAAAACCATGCGCCGTTCGCCCGCATCCCTGATACACGCCGAGCACACCACAGCCCAAGCCGTGCCGATGGCCATCATGACATTGGTATGATAGATGGGTGCCTCATCTGCGGGGTTTTGGCGTGCGGTGAAAGTGCACATCTGCATTTCGAAGGCCTCGCCAAAGTATCCTGCCGCCTCGCGGTCCGTCCGTGGGCTGATTGCAGCGTATGCCACGCCGGCTACACGGTCTAGCACCAGGCTGCCAGTGCCTTCGAGAAAGCGGTCGTGGTCCTCGAACTCGGTAAAATCCACAAATTCATCCAAGGCCAATCCATGTCCGTCCCGAAGATCATAAACCAAGGCCTCTCGGCGCTCGGGTCGCCTGTTGACGGCAAACATGGGGTAGAGGCCGACCCGTCCGTCGGCGTGGAACGAGACCCAGTTGTTTGGGAACAGCGCGTCAGGGGTGTCTGCTTCGATGTCGTCTTCAAATACGACAACATCAACATTTGCCGCTTTCAGCACATCTACGAGCCCGTCGAATTCTTTTCGAGCGACATCGATCGTGTCGATGTCATCTTCGCCGGCTTGCTGGTACAGATTATTGACGGCGGTCTGCTCGTTCATGCGAAAGGAGGCAGGCCGAATCATCATGATCAGCTCTGCACTTTGCAGGGGTTTGTCGTTGTTTGCTTTGTTTTTCATGATCGGGCGAGCGGCAAGGTAGAGCAACGAAGCAGCCCGCCCATGCGGCTGACATGCTCCATTTCGATGGGCAACACGTTGTAGTCCCAGGCTGTCAATTGGGCGTTGACCCGTTCAAATCTGGCGTCGCTCAAAATGGTGGTTGGGTTGACATGGAAGAGGTTGGTCTGCAGGAGCATGGCCTCAGATGCGTCAACCTCCAAGATGCCGGCGCGGCCGTGCATGTCCAGTAGCGCTTCGAGCTGGTCGGCCTTCAAAAAAGCAGCCTTGTGTACAATGGCGTGTCCGCCTCCGAGCGGCATGAATGCGCAGTCGAGGTGGAGCGTGTTGGCCAGCGCATCTGTGTCGCTTTTGGCCAGCTCCACGGATAGCAGCTTCCGCTGGGGAAAACGCTCGCGCAAAAAGTCGACAGCAGCAAGATTTGTTCGCGCCACCTTCAGGCCGGCCAATACAACGTCGCTGGTAACACCCACCGCCAAGCCGCCGTCCAAGACCAGCAAATCACCCCCCTCCAAACGTGCGCCCTCAGGCAGCAGCTCGGGCTTCAATCCAGTCAAAGCCGCCGACACACCGCCCCACTCTCTGGCGCGGTCGCCGATCGTTCGGGCGCGCAGCAAAACATTGTCGACCACCATGCCGATATCGCGGGAAAACACCTGGTTCAGGCGATCCAAGGTCGCCGGGCGTATCACTTCGGCGCCGGCCAGTTCAAGCGCTGCTGCAAGCCCGTCGAGCTCGCGCTGCACATCAGTTTCAGCAGGAAAGTCGCCCGCAATCACATGCTGACGAGAAACCGGGTCGTAGCAGTCCGCCACATCAGGCGTACCGCCCATGGAGGCCGCCGTCCCGACCACGATTTGCTGGATCGCGCCCCACTCATTTGCAATGCCGCAGTCCATCACTCGAAATGCCGTGCAGACGGCGAATTCAATTGCCGAACCTCGCGAAGCGCATCGAGCTGCAACGTGTCCATCACCTCCCACACTGTGGGAAGATGCTCGCTCCCCGGCACCAACCAATAAACCTGTCCATCGCCCTTTGTGGCCGCATACAACGAGCTGTTAACCGTAACGGCCAGCGCGCGTCGCCTCATTTCGAGTCCCTGCTTGTTCACCCAGATACTGTCGGTGATGTCGACCTCAGTACCCGGATATCGCCGCTCGAGCACCCGTATATTGTTGCGGAAGTTGCTATTGCGATCGCTGGCGAAATACATCGTCTGCGTCATCTCGAAATCGACAAACGCCAGATCGTAATGCGGCCCGGCAATGAGCGGGCTGATGTAGTGAATTGTGACGTCGTTTGTGTGATTTGCCACGCCAATCGAGTCCCAGCGGTAAGACATAATTATC
>CALACF010000502.1 GCA_937890245.1 uncultured Flavobacteriales bacterium | reverse complement strand
CGGCCCCGAAGCTGCCCACCCCTCGCGAGGAGGAGCTTCTCGCCGCCATCCGCAAGCACAAGGAGCAGTTTGTCGACGAGCCTCTGGAAGGCGAGACCGAGCTGTGGTCCGTGCTTGAGCCCGATCCAACCGATGTCAAGGAGCCGTGCTACATCTGCCACGACTCGGGGTGGTTCGAGCAGGAGCTGGATGGTGTGCTGTGCGAGTGCAGATGTCCTGATGGGTGCCCTGACGCTAACGCCGTCAGCCGCCCCTCGTGCGGAACGGAGGGAGGAAAGTGAGGGGTACCAGGGGCACTCAGACTTGGAAGGTTCCTTCTTCTCCCCCACTACGTGGGGGAGAAGAAGCCGTTAAGTCAAGCACAAAAGACGCAGCTGTAGAACTATCGGCCGACGTACCCCCGGCTGACCTGCACGCTGTTCTGGACCGGATGGCGGGCATCTCCGTGAAGTTCCGCGTAACCGTCCCAGGAGGCGTAGGCGATGGATGGGTCACTCTCAGTGCCGATCCCAACGCCAGGCAGGGGGCCAGGGACAAAGTCGCCCTCCGATACCGCGATTACAACACCGTCCCCGTGCATACCGACAGGAGGCACGACGCTGAAGCCAGGACGACCTCCCTTTCCCTGGTCAAGCATGATCTACGCGCCTTCCTACTACATCCTCATGTCAGGGGCATCGGCGCGGACAACGTCGACGCGTGGGTTGAGATCCTCACGCTCCAGGTGCTCACACTCAAGGAGCTGGCTGAGGCTGTTCGCGAGCTGGTGCCAGAGCTGGACGATGGGGAGGGTGAGGATGCCTAAGAAAGCCCATTTCATCGTGGTCACAGTCAACGCCACCTGTCCCCACTGCGGCGGCGCCTTGGTCGACTGGAGAGGCTCGTATCTGATAGAGGTGGCCGACGTTGCGCGCAAGTTCGAGTGCGAGGACTGCCACGTGGCCAGCGAACTCAAGCGTACCGGTGGAAGCCTGCCACGGAGGGGATCATGAGAGAAGCGTTTCCAGTGATAGCATTCTTCGTGGTGGTGGCAATGCTTCCTTTCCTCGTCAGCGACGCACACAAGACGCACGTCAAGGCAGAGGAGAAGCGCACTGATTCTGTCCTCAAGCTGTTCAACGAGGGCAGACTAGCCACCGGGATCGTGGCCAAGTGCGAGCCTGTGCGGACCTTCTCTGAGTGGAGTGGGTCACGGGAGCGGACCACCATCCAGACGGACAAGTTCGGTCTGATCCTCTACGGCCTGCACAACATCCCCAACGGAACGGTAATCGGCAAGCACGGCGACAAGGCAGTGTGGGGCCGGTGGACTGCTGACATCGAAAAGGCATTCTAGCACGGGTAGAGATTTTCGTATACATTTTTTGTTTACAAAACCCGATAGCTGACTTAACCCTTGAAGCATCATGTTGCAGCTCAATCCAAACATCCCCATACCACGGCTTACCGCCAACCACGTGAAGATCCTCAAGAGCGTGTGCGACCACACCCAGACGATCATCGATGGCAGCCACACCTGCATCCTGGGCTGGAGGGACTGGCACGACGAGAATCGCGACACCGAGCTTATGGTGATGGCATCTGTGGACGGCCAGGCTGAGCTGGACAGGATGATGGGCCGGACACAACCATTTCCAGGTTCTAAGGAATCAGTATGAGTGACGAGCAGTTGTATCAGTGCGTGGTCTGCGGCGGCGTATGGCCCCTGAAGCGAACCTGGGACCCTGGCCTACGGCGCCACATCTGCGGCGACGTGAATTGCGAGGCCAACTGCATCCCCCACGCACCGGTGAAGCGCGAGAAGAAACCCGCCAAGGTGCAACCCCCGGACCCCGACGTTGACTTTGGCCCTGGAACTGACACCGAGACAACATGATTACCGTGTACCTCAAACCACTGCCCACCGGCCTGGTCGCTCTGCGACGATCCAAGACCTGCGTCAACCCCTGCTTCGTGGGCACCCTCCCGCACGCCAAGAGGTGGGCGCAGGAGAATGGCGTGCGTCTCTACCACGTGAAGCGAAAGGTGATCGTGCCATGCTGAGCCAGACCTTCACCATCATGCTTCGTGCGGCCTCCACCTCGAAGAAGTCCACGCGCACCACAGTCAAGAAGGTGCCTGATGTGGCATTCTTCCGTCGCCAGCAGGCCAGGCAGTGGTGCCGGAACAACTGGTATAAGCAGATGCACAGCGGGATGGTGATCGTCCACCCTGATGGGCACTACGAGAATTTTGAATGGGACGGAGAGACAATCAAGACCTAGACCAACAACCAATTTACCCTGGGTGGCGGGCGTCTTCACACACAACGCCAATCGGCATAAGACACGCCTCCCGCCCAGGGCATCCTTTTATGAGTGATAAATTACTGAACGCAAACCTGACAGCTTTACCCCGGCTCGCGTACTCGCGAGCTGGTTATGCGAGGCAGGCATTTGAACAATGGGTCTCCAATATGCCTTACGAACGAGAAATTGAACGATGGCCCGATAGCGACGGGGAAAATTGGCGATGTCAGTATAAGGACATTGCCGTTCAGCTCGCTTGGGAGGCGTGGCAACAAGCGCAGAACGCCGAGCGCACCGACCGGCCAAAGGGAAACTGATATGGGAAACGCACAAAATCAAACACCCCAGGCTGAACCCGGTTCGCGTGGCGCGGATGTTTCGGTGTTGGAGCGGCTGCAACGGCACAAAAGGCAAATGGCTCCGCACCACCTGCACCGAGAACAAGGGCGATTAATCTGCGACGCAATAGACAGGATCTATTTTCTTGAACAGGAAATTCGAATCATCAGCGTTTGGGCGTCGGTCGGCGCCCAGAGCAGTGAACCCGTATCCGAGTTGATGGACATCGCCAACAGGGCGACAGAGGCGGTACAGAACGACAAGGTGAGCGAATGAGCTGTAAAGAAGCATCCGAAAACATCCACGACAAAGCAAAAGAGCTGGGCGGCGAGATCCTGCCTGACGGCTCATTCGCTCCACTGGCTGGTTCTCGAACTACTGCGAGTGCAAACCCGACAATCACTGAGGGACTGCTACCGTGTCCGTTCTGCGGGGTCCAGATGGTCGCATACTGGAGCGGTCCGGTTGGTGATATACTCAGTCGGTGGGAAGTGGATTGCGACTGTGATGATATTTACATCTCAGTCTGCGGAAAACCAGATGAACCCGAGAAGGTCATCCGTCTACTCAACTCCCGCGTGGAACAACGGATTGAAACCCGAGGCGGGCAAACTGTGATCATCGAGAACGAAAAAGCGGAGCGATGAGCGCTACTGCAAGCGAGACACGTTTATCCGCTACATCGTCCATGAAGTGAATCCGGCGCGTCAAGATGCCTGGCTTCAGCCGCTTGACGAGAAGACTGCGGAGGAATGCTACCGGATTCTCAATGAGTTTGCCCGCCAATGGGGTAGAGAGCCTATCGCATAACACCGAGCGCACCGTCGAGAACGGCGGGACAACAAATACAAATACCGAGCATTAAAACTGGCATATGACTATTAGTAGCACAGAAAAGGCGGAAAGGCAGCGGCTGAAACAGCGGATGAAATTGTGGCGAGAAGAGTACCGTAGGGTTGCCAGCAAGGGAGACGGAATCAGGACTGCGGCTGATGTGGCCTGCCGGGCCGTGGAAAAATTTGACGAGGTATTCAAGTAGAGGTTGACCGTCTACGATTTTTCGTATACAAAAATAACCATGGAAACGATAACCGACCAACCGACCATGCTAGCCCCCACATTTTTGACCGCTGGCAACGCCACGTTCACTGCCGACAACGGCAAGGGAAAGCACTACACATTCAAGGTTCGCCAGGCCCCTGTGGACGTGGAGCATCCGACCCGTACCCGGCCCTTCTTTGTCAGCCTGCTGGCAGGCCCCGACAACACCGCCGACTACGTCTACATGGGTCTCCTGGTGGGCAGCGCCAAGCGCAACACCCTGGAGGTCCGGCTGACCAAGGCCAGCACGTATCCCCTCAACTCGGTTCCGGTGAAGGTCCTGGAATTCGTTCTACGGGTCATGCAGGACAAGCAAGCGATGCCGGAGGGATACCAGATCCGCCACATGGGCGCCTGCGGGATGTGCGGCCGCCCCCTCACCGAGCCCGAGAGCCTGGAGTGCGGGATCGGTCCGATCTGCCGCGAGAAGATGGCTGGAGGTGCATCGTGAGCGACCGCTACTTCGTCAGGCGGGTGAGCCGCCGCAGCTTCGCCGTTATCGACAGGACAAATGGCGTCCCTGTCCACGATGACGAGGATAGGCCGGTTGCGTTCGACTCCTACGACGAAGCCGAAGAGTGCGAGGAAAACCTCAACCGAACGGCCGAACGACTGGACGACTGAATCATGAACGACGTGATCATCACCCTCAGCCTGAAAGACTACACGGCCCTCATGCGCCGCATGGGCCAGCTCGAAGGAGCAGTCCTCGGACTCACCTGCCAGGTGGAGGATCGCGGCGTGAAGTCTCGCATGAACGAATTGCTTGAGGAGAAGGTGGAGACACCGATCCGTGGGATCGTCGAGGACGGCGTGTTCCACCCTGTAGACTCTACCCAACCCACCAAACAACAAAAACATCATGAAACTCACACTATTCCAAACCGCCGAAAGCCTCGACCCTGCCGATCTCGCTGACAACCCCATGCAGAGCCTCACGGCCTACGTCACGGAGGTTTCCGCCGAAATCAGCCGAGTGTATCCAGGCATCGAGATCGAACACGTAAACAGCGACTCTCAGCATTCATGGCGGCTCGACTCCGATCTGGACGACCAGAGCCACGATGAATACGTCATACAAGGCATCACCGAGGCCGTCTACGCTGTTGGAAATTTTTGGGCGTAATCACCCACGCCCGGTTACACAGGGTCATAAGCAACGGTAATCCATTTCATCCCTAGACCCCACGCACCCCGATCAGAAACCAGAGACATGACCCAGTACACTCCACCACCGTGGGCTGCGAAGCCCACCAAAAAGGACAAGTATCCCGACACCCTGTTCATCGCCAGGGAAGCAGCCTCGGAAGCAGCCTCTTGTAGGGTCATCGCCAAGGTTTACGGCAGAGATGGAAAGCATGCTGTCGTCAACGCCAGTCTCATGGTGAACGCCCCCGAGATGTTTGCGCTGATCGTCCAGTGCTCCACCTTCCTCAAGAGTGGCGCCTCAATCGAGGCTGACTCTGAGCCGCACAATCAAATGGAGGCGATGATCGAGCGCGTCACGGAGTTGAAGGGTGTGGACGTGGAGGCCGTTGCTGCCCTGGTAGCGAAGAGGGAGGCCGAGAGTGAGTGACGGACCATTCCATCCCTGGGTGCCGCCGTTCCACTACGATTCCGACGGCCAGGACATCCGCGACGATGAGGGCCACAAGTTCTTGGACATGCGAGGCTGGGGATACCTGACCGGCCAGGGCGGCAAGCCCCACGCCCTGGACCTGCCGAAGGCCGAGGCGGCGTCGATCCAGGACGCAGCCGGTGAGAAGGTCGCTCACATTCTCTCACTCGTCTCCGGCGACACCGGCGAGGCCATGGAGGCGTTCCTACAGGACGTACCCGGCGCAACCTACCTGGACACCAAGGATGCCAGGAATTTCCTACGCACGTTCATGAGGTGGGCGAGGAAATGAGCTGCGACGCTACCAAACCAGTGAGGTTGACCCTCTCCGAGTTCAGGCAGATGGGCCGGAACGACAGCTGCACCTGCGGATCTGAGCGCAAGTTTAAGAAGTGCTGTGGCCTCAGGTCCTACACCATCCACCGGTATCGCACCGTGAAGAAAGCGTGCGTAGGTAGGTGTCCGAACCACCTACCTACAAAATAGTCGAACATTTATGTCGACGCCAAACCCTATTTTGTATACATAGCACAACGACAACGACAACGACAACGACAACGACAACGACAACGACAACGACAACG
>CALACF010000501.1 GCA_937890245.1 uncultured Flavobacteriales bacterium | reverse complement strand
CGCCAGAAGCGCCGTCGTTTGCATCAATCGTCACGCCCAAGGCATCAGGCGTTCCAACAGAATAGGTCTCAGTCGTCTCACAACCGGCACCGTCTTGAACGATGAAGGTGTAGTTGCCTGTCGACAAGGTGTCAAAGACTGACAACGGGCCAAAAGAGCCGCCCTCTTCTGAGTAAACAAATAAGCCGTCGCCGCCATTGGCTGACAGAACAATTGAACCGTTGTCATCACCGTTGCAAAGCACGTCGTTGATATCAGCCGACAATGCGATTGCGTCAGGTTGTGTCAACTCAACGTCAACCGCACCAGAACATCCGCTATCGTCAATCACGCTGATGTTCACCACCCCTGCGGCGATCATGTCCAAAGAAAAGCTGAGGGTTGTGTCGCCCATGTAGGCATACATCAATGCGCCTGTTCCTCCTTGGATTTCGACAACCATGCCGCCGTTCATTCCTCCATAACACGTAGGCTCAGTTAATGTTGATTGTGCAACAAATTCAGATGGAGTGGTCACGACAATTGAGTCAACCATGTCAACACATCCGTTGACATCCATTCCGTAGCCTGTGTAGGTTCCAGCAGCCACCATAAAGACACCCATGTCTTGGTAAGCGATTCCGTCGAGTGAGAAAGTGGTGGCACTTCCGCTGCCACCGTAGTAGCCGAGAACGATATTTCCATCGTCAGATCCCGGGCAAACTGTTCCAACCACGGCAGAAGAGTAGAGCACAAATTCTGCGGGGTTTCCTACTTGAATGGCTGGAGAGTTGGCTGAACATCCGTTCTCGTCCTGCACGTAAACAGTGAAGAGTCCAGGCGCAATGCCTTCATAGTTTAAGACGTCCGAGGTGTCAGTGAAGTTTTGGTCTAAAGAATATGTCAATAGACCTGTGCCACCTGTTGCGCCACCAGAGATAACTGCGTCGGCCATGCCGTTACAGCTCACAGGAGAAGACAAGCTTGCGTTGAGCACCAAGTCTTCTGGAGAGTTAACTGTCACGGTTTCACTAGCGGTGCATCCTTGGTTGTCCGTCACTGTTACAGTCACTTCGCCAGAAATCTGGGTAGAGAAGATGCCTGTGGCGTTGTTCGACATGCCGTCGCTGTATGAAAGGCCACCTTGTCCACCGGTTGCAGAGATGGTCACCATTCCGTCGTTGCCGCCAAAGCAGCTCACGCCATCCGCACTTGATGCGGTGATGCTCAACAACGTCCCAGCATAGTCACATGCGAAAACACAAGTGCCGTCGTCATTCGTCGCTGAAGCGTCGTAGTTCGTGGCGTCCATGTCGGAACAACCGAAGACAGCATCTGGAATTGAGCTGAATGGCAAGGTTTGAAGGGTGTCATTTGCCTGAAGGCCATCGACGAAGGTCGCCACACTTACCTGTCCCCACAGCACCGTGTCTGTAGTAAACTGGCCAATCAAAATCAGTGAGTCTGCGCCAGCAATTGCATTGGCATCACCGAAGAGAGGGAACCAAGAACCGCCTGTCTGGGTATTGATGACGATGTCACCACCAGCAGCACCTGCGCCCGGATCAAAAGCTGGAGACCAGTTTGCAGCAGGATCACCAATCGTGTTGATCGATGCTTCGCCAGCTCCAACGTCAGCAGGTCCAGTCATGCCAACAGTAACGTAGCTATCCGACTCCAGGGCAGGGTAAACTGCGAAGAGCGAAGGCTGAATCAAGGCTGAAGTCAATCCTCCAACGGGGTGCTGGTAGAAATTGTCTCCCCCGTGGATAATGGTCGGGAAGTTCGAGTCGCCGTATACAGCAGTAAGGAAATCCTCCTGAGAGCTATACTTTACGTATAAGCGGTAGGTTGAGTAGCCGGTCAGATCGACATCACCCCCAAAGTCGGCAAGAATGCCGATGTCTGTGGCGACGGTTTCGACGACGATTTCAGTGGCTTGAGACCAAGCGATACTGGTTGAGAAAAAGGCAACAATGGCGGAGAGTAGCAGTCGTTTCATGCTTTAATAGTTTAATGAATCGGCGCAAATATAGGACGGGAGTTCGGGGTAATCAGGTAGGAAAAGTCCCTCCGTTAACAAGTTGACGTTTGTCATTAACAATCTGCCCGCTTATGCCAATTCAGTGCGCAAAAAAAAAGGAGGGCCGAAGCCCTCCTTTCTCAAAATGTCCCATCCTAATGAGCTGTCATTCAAATGTCAAGCGCAGTGAAGAGCGGTTAGAGCCCGACTGAACTTCCAGGATATACATCCCAGCGCGAATTGCTGAAGTATTTATCGTGACCGTTTGATTTGCAAAAACCTGACGAAAATCATCGAAAACCAGACGCCCACGCATGTCGTAAATACGCAAAGCTGTCATCCCTTGCAGATCGCCTGAAGCTATCAAGTTGATCTGGTCTGAAGCCGGATTTGGAAAGGCTTGCAACGCGATGCCGGCATGAAGCTCCATCACGAACACGGTGGTGTCGGTTGCCACTGTGTCGCCACTGCATGTGAGACAGCTGTTGAAACAATAGTTGCCGAGGGTTTCAGCAACGCCTGAACGAACGTGGGTGCGGTTGAACGACTCGAACGGATTCGGCTCGCCACAACCACCTGTAGCAAAGTCACCAGTCTCAGAAACACTGTCGTCGACAACGCCCCCTGGGAACGGGTCGCCGTTTGTGTACTTGTACTGGAAGAATGCCGAACCAGAGACCTCCATAGTGGTCTCATACATGTTGTCCGCGTCGTCATCGGTCAGCTGAACTGCCCCCTCTTGCCAAGCTGGCGTGGTGATGCCGCCGATAAGCCAAACGCCGTCTGCAGAAACAGTTTCGTTTGTCATATCAATGCGGAAGGTGATCGGTGCTGCATCTGGGTCGGCAATACAGGTTTCGGTGCATTGGTTGTAGCAATACTGAACTGTCACCGGCTCTCCAGCAACGGTTACCGTACGATTTCCACCTGAAGTGCATTCGCCAGGTGGGTTCTCGTTGTCGATGTTTCCATCGCCTGATCCGCCCCAATCGTTGCCGTTCACGAACTTAAACTCGTAGTCGCCAGGGGCGATCTCCAGGGTAATCTCATAAATCATGTCGGCATCGTCGTCCGTCAAAACGTCTGCGCCAGGGGTCCAGCCTTGGAAAGAACCGGCGACAGAAACGCCATTGGCCGAAACCTCAGCCTGGCTGCTCATGTCCACGCGGAAGGTCACCGTGCTCGGAGCAACGCATGAATTACATGTCTCATAGCAGTACGCTTGGCCCGTTTCTGAAATTGCGTACGACTGGTAGGCAGAACCATCGAGATACATCAGGCGGTTGCCGAACTCGGTCGTGCAATCGCCAGTGAATATCTCGTCAAAGCCCCATGTGTTGCCATTCAGAAACTTGAACTCGAGGGTGTCGCCAGCTTGTGCATCATTGAGCACAGTCGTATAGCTGTATATAAGGTCACCGTCGGGGTCTGTTAGTTCCAAGAAATTGTCGCCATCCCAACCGTTAAGCCCGTTAAAGTTGCCGTTCATGTGCACGCCGACCGGATTGATCGCCGCAACTTGGCTCATATCAACGAGGAAAGTCACGCTGACTACACCACAGGCGGCGCATGATCCAAAGCAGACCACGTCCAAGACGGTGGGCGTCTGTTCCGTGATGTTAGCTTGTCGGTTCGTGCTGCCAGGCGCCGCGCAGGCCTCTGGAGTCGCCTCGTCTGCGCCCCATGCGTTGCCGTTGACGTACTTGAACTGGATACCGCCGAAGTCGGCTGCAAGTAGTGAATCGCTGATGTCAACTGTTACAGCGTAAACGCCGTCCATGTCGTCATCGGAGAGTTGGGTGCCGGCTGGGTCCCAGCCTTGAAAGGATCCAGCGACGTGTACGCCATCGGCGGAAACGGTTTCGTTGGACATGTCCACCTGGAATGTGACCGCGGTGGTTTGCGCCGATGTCGCCAATGAAATGGCGAGCATAGATGCGAATAGGGTAAGATGTTTCATGACGCGTGGTTGTGATTTGCTAGCGAAAGTGTATTATTTACACGTCAAATATATTCGCACATGTCGATTTTCAAGGCCTCTTGGGCATTTCGTGTACAACTTGCGTTGTTGACACCTGTTTCCGTCGGGCTTTCTGGATGCCAATTCAGTGAAGCTGAGCCTGGGGACTTGGCTGAACTTTACAGCGCAGCGTCGCTTTCCGAACTTCATGGGTTGGTGCCGTTGCACATGGAGCCGCCGCATTGGTGGCTGGGCTTCGAAGATGCGAGCTGGACCGTGGTGCTGCATGCGCCCGGTGCAGCGGAGTGGACGGTTGAGAGTCTGGACGAGCGGGTCGGTGTGACGGCAGTCGAACGCCGGCAGCACGACGACTTCCTGTTCTTCGAGCTGACGGCCGGAGCGAATGCGCTAGCAGAAGAAGTGGCCGACACGCTTTGGCTGCTTCTCGACATCGGCGAAGCGGGCAGAGCAGGTGGAGCAGGTGAGCGGAAAATGAAGCTCCCCTACCCGATTCGTTCGGCAGAAACCATGGCCGATGCCGGGCGCGGCGCAGGAGTTTCGAGCGGAGTGGAGCGCAACGGGACGATGTACCTGATCATGCCCGACCGGTTTTCAAATGGCGACCCGTCCAACGATGTGGTGGCCGGTATGCGCGAGACGAAGCTCGACAGGGGCCATATGTATGCCCGGCATGGCGGCGATCTTGAAGGCGTGACAGACCGGCTCGATTATTTGAAGGCGATGGGGATTGGCATATTGTGGCTCAATCCGGTGCTGGAGAACGACCAACCTGAGGCCTCATACC
>CALACF010000500.1 GCA_937890245.1 uncultured Flavobacteriales bacterium | reverse complement strand
TTAGGCATCACGGCCTTGGCTACCATTGTTTGGACGGAAGTCAGCGCGATTTTTAAATAAGACATGGCACGCCGAGAACTTCAAGAAATCAATGCGGGCTCGATGGCGGATATCGCCTTCTTGCTTCTGGTTTTTTGGCTCGTCACCACGACCATCGAATCCGATGAAGGGGTGAAGCGCCAGTTGCCACCACCTGTGCCAGAGGACTTGGAACAGCAGGAGGTGAAGGAGGGCGACGTCTACAACGTGCGAACCAACTTCCGTGACGAGTTACTCGTGGAAAAAAAGGTATTGCGTATCGACGAGCTGAAAGCGGGCGCGAAGGATTTCCTGGTTGCCACTGGAGACGGGATTTTGAACCCTGTTCGCGACAACGTCGTCTTGAACGACGGCAACATGATGTACCCCGAGCGGGTTTGGGTTCGCAAGGGTGAGTTGCAAATTCTCGAGCTGAGCTATTTGGGTGCCGGTCAGACAAAACGCGCAGCGAAGGTTCGCGAGAAGATCCGTGCGATTGAGCTATTTGGCGGTGATTACCGCGAGCTTCCTGGTTCTGCCTTGATTTCATTGCAGACCGATCGCAATACGTCGTACGACCTTTACCTGCAGGTTCAGAACGAACTGGAGGCTGCCATCAATGAGTTGCGTGACGAATTGGCCGAGGCCAAGTTCAACATGAGTTACGCAGAAATGGTAGAGCGCTATGAGCGTTCGAAGGAGCCGAGCTTGCTGGATAGGATTATGGCCGTGCGTTTGGTCTATCCTCAGCGTATTTCCGAAGCTGAACCGCGCGACGCAGGCGCCACATATTACTGAGATGGGCAAGTTCAATAAAGGAAAGAAGCGCGCCATGGCAGCGATTTCGACAGCCTCGCTGCCGGACATCGTATTTATGCTCCTGTTCTTCTTCATGATGACCACGGTGATGCAAACCGAGGACGAAATGGTGAAAGTTGTCCGCCCGGAGGTGTCTGAGGTTTACAAGATTGAGAAGAAGCATTTGATCCGCTATATCAATATCGGACAGCCACAGGATGCCCGTTATGGAACCGAGCCCGTCATCCAATTGAATGATCAGTTTGCCGAAGCCTCGGCAATCCGCGATTGGGTTGATGTAGAGCGGCTAACCTTGGCTGAATCGGAGCAAACCAAGATGTGGGTTTCGCTGAAGGTCGATAAGGATACCAAGATGGGTGTGGTGACCGATGTGAAGCAGGAGCTTCGCAAGGCGAGCGCCCTGAAGGTGTTGTACTCGGCGAACAGCCGTGAGCGCACCGGCAGCTGAGGCAAAGCCAAGAAGTTGAGCGGGTCAGCCCGCCCAGTCCAAAATCTTATCGGCCAGCACATCACTGAGCTTAAAGTAGCTCTCGTGGGTCCAGCCCGCAACGTGGGGGCTGAGCAGCACGCGTGGATGGGCTAGAAGCCGGGTCCAAACGGGGTCGCCTTCGCCATTGAGCGCTTCAAATCCACCGGATTCCCTTTCAAAAACATCGAGCGCTGCGTGTGTGACGTGGCCCGTTTGGAGCGCGTCGAGCAGATCGGCCGTGCGCAGGATGGGCCCACGGGCCGTATGCAGAAGTACAAGCGACTGGGCAAATGACTGGAGGCAGGCCCGGTCGAATATGCCATGTGTTTCAGCTGTGAGATTGCAGTGGATGCTAAGTATTTGGGTGCGTTGCTTGAATTCGGCGAGGTCAACCTCTTCGACATGCTTCGTTCCGAAGCCCGAGCGGTACTTGTCGTAGGCGATGACGCAGCAGCCCATGCCGCGGAGCTTGGATGCAAAGGCCTCGCCCATGTGTCCGTAACCGAAGATTCCTACCGTTTGGCTGGCGAGCTCGACGCCTCGATGGCCTTCGCGATCCCATACGCCTCGGCGGATGCCGCTGTCGGCGCTGCGCAGTTTATTCAGGAGTGCCAGGAGCATGCCCAAGGTGTGTTCGCCAACGGCATTTTGGTTGCCTTCTGGGCTGTTGAAGACTTCGATGCCGTGGTGCCCGGCGGTGAGAAGGTCGACATTTTCCATCCCGGCGCCCGAGCGCGCAATGAATTTCAGCTGGGGCAGCTGGTCCATGAGCGTTGCGTCGGCCTGGATGCGGCTTCGAATTACGAGGCCCTCAGCGTCGGAATGCTGGGCCAGTGGGGAATTGGTTTTACTGAGGTCGAAGCAAACGTGGCCCGCTGATTCGAGTCGCTCCCGCAGTATCGAGTGGACAGTTTCTAGAAATAGGACCTTCATGGCAACAGCACCTCGATTGGGCTAAAAATCTAAGATCAAGGGAGCAGCGCAAGGCCGATCGAAAAGTAGATGATCAGTCCGATGATGTCATTTGCCGTGGTGATGAACGGGCCGGTAGCAAGTGCGGGGTCGATGTTCACTCGATTGAGCAGAAGCGGAATGAATGTTCCGAAGAGCGCGGCAAAGACGATAACTGCGAAGAGCGCCAGGCTGACAGTGAGGCTCAGGCTGCTGTCGTATTGAAGGGCGATGCTAGCGAACATGATGACGGCGGCGCAGATGGCGGCATTGACCAGGGCCACGGATAGTTCCTTGACGAGCCGGTGGCCGATGTTGTCCTCGCTGATACTTTGGTTGGCAAGGCCTTGCACCACGATTGCGGCAGATTGCACGCCGACATTGCCTCCCATGGCCGCGATCAAGGGCACAAAAAGCATGAGGTTCGGGAAGCTCTCAATGCGGAAAGCGCCGATGATATAGGCGCCGGCCAGGCCACCACCCAATCCGATGAGAAGCCAGGGAAGGCGGGCGCGCGTTTGGGCCCAAACACCGTCGCTTGACTCGACATCTTCCGAGATACCGGAGGCGAGCTGATAGTCTTTCTCAGCTTCTTCCTCCATCAAATCAACCACGTCGTCGATGGTGATTCGTCCGAGCAGGCGCTGATGCTCGTCGACAACGGGCAAGGCCACCAAGTCATACTTCTTCATAATCTGCACGACCTCCTCATCGGGCGCGTCCACCCTGACGGCGTGCGTGTCCTCGTCGTCGTACAAATCGGCGATGGTGCTTCGGGCGCTACTAGACGCAAATAGCAATCGACGTGTGGAAAGAAGGCCTTTCAATTGGCCCGCTTCGTTGATGGCGTATATGCTGTGGACGCGGTCTACGTCCTCGGCTTGCTGTCGCATTTCTCGAACGGACTGGGCGACGCTCCAGTCGACTTGGACCGCAACCAATTCGGTGGCCATCAGTGCGCCTGCCGTGCCTTCGGGGTAGCTCATCAAGCTGATCAGCTCCTCTTGCTCTTCGGCGTTGAGTTGAGCGATGACCTCTTCTGCCCGGCTTTCAGGGAGCTCGCTCACAACGTCAGCGGCGTCATCCGAATCGATATACGCGAGCACCTCCTCGATGATCTCCCGGTTTGTCAGGCGCTCCATAAGGGCCTCGCGGACATCCTCGTCCAACTCGACCAATACGTTGGCCGCGCGCTCCTTGTCGTCCAACAACTTGAAGCAATAACTGACCTCTTCCGCGTTCAAGGCGTCAAAGGCCTCGGCGATATCAGCAGGGTGCAAGGCATCAAAACGCTCGACGAGGGCATCGTCGTGCTTCTGCTCGACATCGCCGCGAAGGGCGTCCAGATATTCCTTGTTGATTTCCGACACGGGCGTGGCGTTGCTGCCCCAAAAGTAGGGGCTGGGCCTTGATTAATACGCCGTGGTCGATGTGCTGCGTGCCTAGCTGCGTTTGGCCGAGAAAAAAGCCTTGAGGATCGCAGCGCTTTCGTCTGCCAAGACCCCACTGACCACCTCTGTTTTTGGGTGGATAAGGCCCTTGTTGCTGTCGTCCTGAAAGCGGCTCGCGCCGCGCTTCAAATCGTCAGCGCCATAGACAATGCGGCCGATGCGCGTCCAAAATGCGGCGCCGGCGCACATCGGACAGGGCTCGAGCGTCACATACAAGGTGCAGCGGTCCAAATGTTTTCCGCCAAGGAACTCACTCGCCGCCGTGAAGGCCTGCATTTCTGCGTGGGCTGTGAAGTCGTGTAAACGTTCGCATAGGTTGTGGGCACGGCCGATGACCTGCCCGTTGGCGACAATCACGGCGCCCACAGGCACTTCTCCGCGTTCGCCCGCCTGTTCAGCTTGATCTAAGGCCATGCGCATGAAGCGCTCGTCGTCCGTTTTGGCGTCCGTCATCCTTCGAAATTACTCCCTGCTAAGCAGTTTGATGCAAGAATTCTTGAAGGAAGTTTAGGCGAACATCGTGTGCATCAGTAGGAAAGGCAAGCTTTCCAGGGTGTTTCAATTGAGCTGGGATGCGTCCTGAACTTGCTTGTTCGGGCAAACTTGAAAGTTCGGTTTGAGACATGTTGCGCCATCCAAATTCGCTCGACCATCGTTTTGCGAGGGCCAGCTGCTCGGGTTGGCCTGGGGTGGGGACCAGGATGGCGGTCTTGCCCAAGGCGGTGAGATCCATCAGTGTGGTGTAGCCGCTGCGGCAAATCAGGACCTCTGCTTCGAGGAAGGCAGCTCGGATTTGCCGGCTGCTCGGGTTGTAGATAGTGGTGACGTTTTGTTCGACCTGTTCTTCAGGGGGCGCGGAAGGTTGGCCGGCGAAGATGACGGCGGGGCGCCCATCGCGAAGGAATATGGACCTTGCGGCAGCTTCCATATTCCCACGATGCGGCGCAGGCCCGCTCACGCTCGCTACTAGTGTATATTTTCGTTCGACCGCTCTTGCACCTGCTCCAGCAGCTTCTTCCGGACCCGCGCCTGCTCCCGCGCCCGCGCCGGCCGTGGCG
>CALACF010000499.1 GCA_937890245.1 uncultured Flavobacteriales bacterium | reverse complement strand
AACTTACATCGAGTCCATACAGGAGACAACGGATTCGGTAACCATTCCCATGCTGCCGGGGACTGCGCCGGGTCAGATGCTCTACTGGAATGGTGCCGAATGGGCGCTTGTAGCCACTGGCACCCCGGGAGACGCATTGATTCTAGACGGAACGACTCCTACGTGGCAGCCTTTGTCAGGACCACTTGGTGAAGTGGGCTGTGCGGATGCGATGGCCTGCAATTACAGCCCCAACGCAACGGTCAACTACGCGGCACTGTGTCTGTACTCGGACGTGTGTGGAATTTGTAACGGTCCAGGTGGCATCTATGATTGCGGCTGCAGTGACCTTCCTGAGGTGGACTGCGACTGCGATGGCAACCAGCTCGACGCCCTCAATGTATGTGGTGGAAACTGTCTCGAGGACTCCGACGGGGATGGGATTTGCGACGATGACGGAAACGACGACTGCATCGGGGTGGTGGACGCGTGCGGGATCTGCAACGGGCCGGGGGCGATATACGCCTGCGGATGTTCGGGTATAGCTGCTGCGGCATGCGACTGTGCGGGCACGCCCGATGTGGACCAGGACGGGATTTGCGACAACATCGACTCTTGTGTGGGAACGGACACCGATGGCGATGGCATTTGTGACGACGTGGACGATTGCTCGGGGACCTACGATGTCTGCGGGGTGTGCAACGGGCCAGGGCCGGTTTACGACTGCGGGTGCAGCGACTTGCCTGAGGGGGACTGTGACTGCTCCGGCAACCAGCCGGACCTCAATGGCGATTGCCAAGACTACGCCGCCGACACCGACGGCGATGGGTTCTACGACATCCTGCTCGAGGCGTGCTTGAACCAGACGACCTACTCATTTGACGGGCACGACTACGGCCTAGTGGCGATCGGTGACCGCTGCTGGTTTCAGCAGAACCTCCAGTCTACGCACTATGCCAACGGAGCGTCCATCGATCACTTGCCCTTAGAATCGGACTGGAACGCTGCGAGCGCTGGCGCCTATGCTGTTTACGGAGGGGACGAGGCCGCGGTGGAGACCTACGGGCTGCTGTACAACTGGTTGACCACAGTGGACCCACGCGGAGCCTGCCCGACGGGCTGGGCTGTGGCGAGTGAATATGAATGGAGCGACTTGGCTTATGCCTTGGGGGGCACTGGTGTGGCCGGTGGCGCATTAAAGGAGTCCGGCACCCTGCATTGGGAGGCACCCAACACGGGAGCTACCAACGCGAGCGGCTTTACGGCGCTTCCATCGGGAGAGCGCGGCTATGGGACAACGGGCTTTGTCGACCGGGGCACGGCGGGGCATTTTTGGACCTCCACCCAGATCGGAGCTGGTGGGCGTTCTATACTGTTGAACCACGACTCACCAGAGATAACTGTCTTCACCGTCGGGTCGGGCCGTGGAAAAGCGTTGCGCTGTCTCCGCAAGCCAGCGAGCTTCGGGTGCACGGACATCAACTTCTTAGAGTACACTGCTGAATCCAATGTGGACGACGGGAGCTGCACCACGCCAAGCTTTCCGGGCTGCACGGATCCTGGTTTTGCTGAGTACGACCCGCAGGCCAACATCAACGATGGCAGCTGCGCCACTTTGACCGGCTGCACGGATACGACCACGGTGTCCTACCAGGGCTATGGTTATGACGTAGTGGCCATCGGCAACCAGTGCTGGTTCCGCGAGAACTTGCGCAATACCGCCTACCGCAGCGGCGAGGACATCTTGAATGCACAAGACCCAGTGGAGTGGAGCGGACTCTACTACGTTGGAGCGTATGCGGCGTACAACAACGACATGGCCAATGTGGCTACCTACGGATACCTCTACAACGGGTATGCGGTGTACGGGGAGCTGTGCCCGACGGGATGGCACGTACCTACTGATGACGAGTGGAAGGAGATGGAGCTGTACCTGGGTGTTCCGGCATCGGAAATCAACAATTATGGCTGGCGCGGTGAAGCGCAAAATGTCGGCACGGCCATGAAATCTTCACCGAGCGACTCCCCGTCGTGGAGCGGCACCAACGCGAGTAGGTTTTCAGGTCTAGGCGGGGGGTATCGTTCTAACAATGGGTCTTTCGACAGTTCTGGCATAGAGGGTTTTTGGTGGGGTCAGTCGAGTTATTGGGGAGAAGATTATATGCGGTCCTTGAATGGAACAGCTCAAGGCGTTTACCGGGATAATTACTCGAATCTCTTCGGATTGTCAGTTCGTTGCATGAGGTCGCACTTGGGCTGTACGGACAGCGGGGCTTGCAACTATGACGCTGAGGCGAATGAGGACGACGGGAGCTGTGAATTCCTGAGCTGTGCGTATTGCAACGTTGCGTCAGCGTGCAACTTCGGTGAACCGGGAACCCTCTTGAATAATGGAAGCTGCGAATTCCCGGAATATGGTTACGACTGTGCAGGGGATTGCCTGCCTGAATTCATTGACAGTGAGGGCGCCTGTCAAATTGATGAATTCGATTGCTTAGGCGGTATTTTTAATTCGACCGTGGTCAGCGACCCTATGTCACAAGGCGAATACCAGATCATTCCCTTCACGGCGTCAGGCTCCTTAGAGGTCATTTATATCAATTGTGATTGGACAACTACAGGTTCCTATAATTGGCCAGGAGATATGTCGCTGGCTTTGATTGATCCGCAGGGAACAACATATTTCGTGTATGGGTATGCCAATCCCCTGCCAGGTTTGGGTTTTGTGTCAAATGCAGCGGATCCTTGGCCTAATGACTGGAATACTGAAGCTTCAGGGATTTATGAAAGCAATTTCACTCCCGGTGTGGAATTGACTGGCACGGGCACTTGGAACCTTGTGATTGCAAATGGATATGGGCCCGAAATCATCCAATATGTCTTGGACTTGGACTT
>CALACF010000498.1 GCA_937890245.1 uncultured Flavobacteriales bacterium | reverse complement strand
GCCAATTACGCCTTGTTTGCTCTCATCCACTTGAACGGCGAAAGCCCCGCGAAATGATGCACAACGTCCTGATGACCCTCGTCCATTTTTGCCGCATGGCGGTGGGCTCGCTGCTGGTGATTTCCGGCCTGATCAAGGCAAATGACGCCCGCGGTTTCATGTACAAGCTCGAGGAGTATTTCGAGCCAGGCGCATTGAACCTCGAGGCCTGGTCGCCCTACGCATTAGAGCTAGGAATCACGGCGAGCACGGGCGAAATCCTGCTCGGTGTGGCCCTCCTTGTCGGGGCACTTCCACGGCTTACTACGGCGCTGACCACGGTACTGCTGCTCTTCTTCGGTTGGCTGACATTTTACACCCACAGCTGCGACCCGTTCGGCATGAAGACCATCGCTGTGGATGGCGTGGCGACTGAGATTGCAAATCAATGTGTGCTTGCATGTGGCTGCTTCGGCAACGCCATTCCACTGACGCCCTGGGAGAGCTTTCTCAAGGACGTCGCACTGCTCGTGCTCACCGTGCCCGTGCTGTGGGCTGCTTGGACTGGCCGCTTCGGATTGAACGACCGCCGGCGCGGAACCTTCCTGTACACGGCCGCGTTGGTCGTGACGTGGTTGTTTTCTGACGGCATGCTCAGCTGGAATTTCCCCGTGATCTTCTTGGCGGGCTCGCTGTTGATCGCAGAAATACTGCGCCGCCGCTTGGTTGGAAGCTGGCAGGAGTTGGGCATGGCAGCGGGCGTGCTGCTGTTGGCCATAGGCTTTCAAAGTTTCACATTGCGGCATTTGCCAATCAAGGACTACCGGCCATATGCCGTGGGTCAGAGCATCGTGGAGAACCAAAAGAGTGCGGACGAGCTGGGCTTGGCTGGCTCGGTTTACGCGACGAACTACACCTTCCGCAACGTCGATACGGGTGCAGACACTGTCATCTTGTCTAGTGATTACTTGAAGATATACGGAGAAGACTGGTTCAAGACGGGCTATGAAAACGTGAGCTGGGACGGGGAAGAGGTGTTGGTGAGCAAGGGCTATGAGCCCTTAATTTCGGACCTTGACGCTGTGGATGCCGACGGGTTTTCTCAGCTCGATGGACTCTTGGGCGCTGGGGTGACCCTCTGGCATGTGAGCAAGGATTTGGGCGAGGCACATGTGTGTGTGCAGGCTGAGATCACCGCGCTGATGGCATCCGCAGAACAGGCAGGCTGGCGCCCTGCTGCGCTGACCGCGTCAACGAACGAGCAGGTCGAGCAGTACCGCTTTGAGCACCAAGCGGCCTATCCATTTTATCAGACCGACCCAACCGAGCTCAAAATCGTCGTGCGCAGCAACCCCGGCTTGCTGTTGATCGAGAATGGTGTGGTTCGCGGAAAATGGGGCTGGCGCGATGTGCCGTCCTTCGATGCATTGCAGGCCTTGGTGTCGAAAACGATTGAGTGATGCGCGGGCTGCTGCGCGCTTTGCTGGTGTTGTGGGGAGCGTTCACCTTGGTGTTCGTCATCTTCTCAGCCGTTCCAGACCCCGCCCGCCAGCTCGCAGGCCAACAAGCTTCTGCTGAAACCGTCGCCGCCATCCGCGCGAAGCACGGTCTCGATCAGCCGATGACTGTCCGCTACTTCCATGCCTTGGCGGACTTGAGTCCGATCGGCGCACAGGGTTTTCGCGCGCCCTCACTCGGACATTCGTGGATCAGCGAGCGTCCTGTCATCGACGTGCTCTTGGAGGCATTGCCTGGCACGGCAATCCTTGCCGGCGTTGCAATGTTTCTCGCCCTGCTACTCGGTCTGCCGACGGGGCTGTTGGCCGCGATGAAGCCGGGCAGTGTATGCGACCGCGTTGTTGTCGGCATCAGCGTTTTGGGAATGAGCGCCCCGTCATTTTTTGTCGCCTTGGCCGTCGGTTATGTCGGTGCCGTGCTGTGGTACGATTGGACAGGTTTGCCGCTGACGGGAAGTTGGATTGAAGTGGATTGGCGACATGGACCGCGCATCGCTTGGGCACATTTGATTCTTCCAGCAATCACCTTGGGCATGCGGCCTTGGGCCGTATTGGCACAACTCATGCGCGGTTCTGCAACCGATGTCCTCGAGCAGCCGCACATCAAAACAGCCCGGGCCTTCGGCGCTTCCGAGGGCGAAATCATCCGCAAGCACGTTTTTCGCAACGCCCTGAACCCCGTGCTGACCTCTGCATCGGGGTGGATGGCATCCATGCTGGCCGGCGCGGTTTTCGTGGAATTCGTCTTTGGATGGCGCGGCCTCGGCTACACACTTTTTGACGCCCTCGAACAAAACGACTTGCCCGTGGTAATGGGCGGCGTGCTGTTCATTTCAGCCATATTCGTTGTCATCCAAGCCTTGACCGATGCGGCCTACCGCAAGCTCGATCCGCGGGCGCGCTGAAGCTGAAGTCTACTCGACAATGGCCTCTGCCTGCGCCGCTGCATTGACATACGAAAGCAACGTCTCGGCAATCGAATTGTAATACCGCTTGCTGCGATACCCCACCACCCAACGGATGCCGGAGATGGCGTTCGTGAGGAAGATCTCGTCCGCGGCCATGAGGTTCTGGTTCGTCAGATTGCACTCATAGACCTTGATGCCCGCTTCAATCGCCGCGTTGATCACCACCGCGCGCATAACCCCCGCTGTCGCCCCTGAGTCCAGGCCAGGCGTGTACAGAACACCATTGCCCACCAAAAAGAGGTTGCTCGAGGTCGACTCGATGATCTGCGATTTATCGTTCTTGATCAGCGCTTCGTCCAGCCCGTGCTTGCGCGCATAGAG
>CALACF010000497.1 GCA_937890245.1 uncultured Flavobacteriales bacterium | reverse complement strand
TGGAGGCCCTTTCGAACGGCACGCGCGACGGTTTGATGCTCGCGGCCAATGTCGGTGTGATGCTCCTTGTGTTCACCGCCTTGGTCTACTTTGCGAATGACATCTTGGGCTGGGTCGGTGGCTGGACCGGACTGAACGGAGCCATTGCCTCTACCGGTGGGCGCTTTGACGTGCTGAGTCTGCAGTACATGCTCGGCTACATCGGCGCGCCGTTGGCTTGGCTCACCGGGGTCCCGTCTCAGGACGTTTTGCTCGTCGGCCAATTGCTCGGCGAAAAGACCGTCATCAACGAGTTCTACGCCTACATAACGATGGGCGACATGAAGGCTGGTGGCCTGTTCACCAGCGAACGCAGCATCTTGATTTCGACGTACGTCCTGTGTGGTTTTGCCAATTTCGCATCGATCGGCATCCAGGTGGGCGGCATCGGTGTTTTGGCGCCGTCGCGTCGTTCGGATTTGGCCCGCTTGGGCTTCCGTGCATTGCTCGGCGGCACGATTGCCTGCCTCTATACGGCTTGCGTGGTGTCGATTCTGACGCCGTGAGCGCAGGGCGCGTTGACGCCGTGAACAAGGCTATCTTTGCGCCATGAAGAAAGTTGGCATCATCATGGGCAGCAAGAGCGATTTGCCCGTCATGCAGAAGGCGGCCGATGCGCTCGCTGCCCTGAACGTCCCCTTTGAAATGACCGTAGTGAGCGCGCATAGGACGCCGCAGCGCATGATCGACTACGCTACAAATGCACGGGATCGCGGGATCGGCGTGATTGTGGCGGGTGCCGGCGGAGCGGCCCACTTGCCAGGGATGGTGGCTTCGTTGACTTCATTGCCTGTGATCGGGGTGCCGGTTCTGAGTTCCAATTCAATCGATGGCTGGGACAGCATTTTGAGCATCCTCCAGATGCCAAGTGGGATACCTGTCGCGACAGTTGCCCTTGATGGCGGGGCGAACGCGGGCTTGCTGGCCGCCCGAATTTTATCGGTTGCCGACGACGCACTCGCGGCCCGATTGGACGCGCACCGAGCCATGCTCGAGGCAAAGGTGATGGGAACGGTCGGCGAGGTTGAAGCAGGCAGCAAGCCCGGCAACCAGAACTGAGAACGGAATGAACGAGTTCACGTCTTTTGATCTGTCGACGCTCGATACGCGTACGGCCCACGGACTACTTCTTGGTGCTGTCTCGCCCCGGCCGATTGCTTTGGTGAGCACCATCGACAAGGAGGGGCGGCCGAATCTGGCACCCTTCAGTTACTTCAATGTGTTTTCGACACGGCCGCCGCTGTGCATCTTCTCGCCCAATCGGCGGGGGACCGACGGTACAACGAAGCACACCCACGACAATGTACTGGACGTACCACAAGTTGTAATTCACCTGGTGGATTACGCTTCGGTCCATGCAACTTCTCTGGCGAGTTGCGATTTCGAGCGGGGCGTCGATGAGTTTGCCAAGGCGGGCTTCACTGCGATACCTTCCGACGTGGTTGCACCGCCCCGCGCCCTCGAGTGCCCTGTTGCCCTTGAATGCCAGGTACGTGAGGTGATAAGTCTGGGCGACGAAGGCGGCGCCGGAAACTTGGTGATGTGCGAAGTACTCGTAGTGCATGTGGCCAATCGGGTGCTCAACGAGCGTGGATTGCCCGATCCCGAACTGCTCGATTTGGTCGGGCGCTGTGGAGGAAATAGCTATGTGCGCGCCTCGGGCGACGCCTTGTTCACCATCGAGAAACCGACGGCCACCATCGGCATGGGCTTCGACGCCTTGCCTGAAGACGTGCGCAAAAGCAGCGTGCTGACTGGAAATCAATTGGCACAACTCGCGGGAACAGACCATTTGCCCGACGAAACTTCAGTGAACGAATACAAGTTATTGGAGCTTGCCGATTTGTTCATCGAGCTCGAGGGCCAGGGGACGGCCCTGGAACGCGCACTGCACAAGCATGCAGCCCAACGAATTGAGGCCGGAGAAATCGAGGAAGCGTGGATGACCTTGCGGTCGTTCAATCTTGGTTGATTTCATTTTGTCGGAAATCCCATCAAATTGGCTAAGGCCTCGCATCTTTGCAGTATGAGTTATGAAATGAAGGGCACAGTCAAGCGC
>CALACF010000496.1 GCA_937890245.1 uncultured Flavobacteriales bacterium | reverse complement strand
AAGATCAACAACCCCAACGGGGTCACCCTCCATGAATACCTGAAGGTCCAGCGCGGTGACTGTGACAGAAAATGTATTGGGATTGTAAATCAGCACATCGATATCCGAACGCGGCGAGGCATTGTCACCGGCGCCAACAGCCAAATCGAGCGACATGCCCGAAATGCCGCGGACCTCGAAATCCTGGACGTTCATGCAGCCCGACAGACCGATGGACAAAGCCAGAAGCGCGACGATGGCCGTGCAGCTGAATACGGCGTGTGGCTTGCGCAGATCAAGCACCATGCAGGCGAGCGAAATTTTCGTGGAACAGCGGAATGGTTTCAATGCCCTTGAAGTAATTGAAAATGCCGTAATGCTCGTCAGGCGAGTGGATCGCGTCGGAGTCGAGACCGAAGCCCATCAGGACTGTTTTCAGACCGAGGACCCGCTCGAAACTCGTGACAATTGGAATGGATCCGCCACCTCTGAAGGGAACCGGCTTGCGGCCAAAGGTCTGCTCCATTGCTGCCGACGCGGCGCGGTAGCCCGGGTGATCGGTCGGCGTAACAGCCGGATACGCACCGTGCATGATCGTCACGTCAACTTTCACGCTTTTGGGAGCGATCGACTCGAAATGAGACTTGAACAGTGCGGTGATTTCCTCGTGGTCCTGATCGGGAACAAGGCGCATCGAGATCTTGGCGCAGGCCTCCGAGGCGATCACCGTTTTGGCGCCCGCATCCATGTAGCCACCCCAGACGCCATTGACGTCCAGCGTGGGTCGAATGCTCATGCGCTCTGGCGCGGTATAGCCATGCTCGCCCTCCGTTGCCCCAATGCCAATGCTCGCCTTGTAGTGCTCCTCCGAGAACGGCGCTTCGGCCATCGCCTCCCGTTCTTCAACGCTCAACTCAACGACCTTATCGTAGAAACCCGGGACGGTAATGCGCTGCTGATCATCCTTTAGGGAGGCGATCATTTCACACAAAATGTTGATCGGATTGGGCGCCGCGCCGCCGTATAAACCGCTGTGCAAGTCGCGGTTCGGGCCGGTCACCTTGACTTCGACGTAACTCATGCCGCGGAGCCCAGTGGTGATACTCGGAATGTCATTGGCAATGAGGCCCGTGTCGGAGACCAAGACCAAATCAGCCTTGAGAAGATCACGGTTGTCAGCGAGAAAATCATCAAGGTGGTCCGAACCGACCTCTTCCTCGCCTTCAATAATGTACTTGAGGTTGAGCGGTTGACTGTTGTTTTGGACCATCATTTCCAGGGCCTTGACATGCATGAACATCTGGCCTTTATCGTCGCAAGCACCGCGGGCGAAAATGGCGCCCTCCGGATGGATATCAGTCTTGCGAACCACAGGTTGGAAGGGCGGGGAAGTCCACAGGTCGACCGGGTCAGGCGGCTGGACGTCGTAATGGCCGTAGACCAAAACAGTCGGAAGTGCGGGGTCGATGATGCGCTCGCCATACACCACAGGATAGCCAGGTGTACGCATGACTTCGACGTTTTCAGCACCTGCCGCCTTGAGCGATCGGGCCACTGCATCGGCGCAATCCAGCACGTCTTGCTTGTAAGCTGGGTTCGCGCTGATGCTCGGAATGCGGAGCAATTCGAAGAGCTCTTCGATAAAACGGTCCTTGTTGTCCGTCAAATATTGGTCGGTTGTCATGGGGTGCAATGTCGGAAACTATCTTGGCGCCGTGAAATTTCGTTTTGACAATACTGAAGTTGCCTTTGCACATCGCACAACGGCTGAGCTGCGACGAGCGCGGTGGATGTTCGGATTGATTGCGCGGCCGTGGATGGTGGCGATCGGCGCGCGCCTGTTGCCAGTCGCACTATGGCTGCGGCTGCCCATAGATTGGGCGCTGCGTCCGGTGTTTAATTATTTCTGCGGCGGAGAAACTGTGGTGGCGAGCGAGGCGGCCATCGAGCAGCTTTCGCTCTACGGCGTGCAAACTATCCTGGATTACAGCGCCGAGGGACAGACGGGCGAGGCGGCGCTCGACTACACATGTGAGCAGGTTTTGGCTACGGTGGGCGCGGCTGATGGGGATCCGCGACACGCATTCGCCGTGTTCAAGGTGAGCGGGTTGTCAGATGACGCGCTGCTGGAAAAGGTCTCGGCTTCTGCTGATTTGAATGCCCATCAATCGGCGGCTTGGGACCGGGTTCACAGCCGTGTGCAGTCCATCTGCGAAGCGACGGCATTGGCCGGTGGTCGTGTGATGATCGACGCAGAGCAGACGTGGTTGCAGGGGGCAATAGACGCGTTGGCTGAAGAAATGATGGCTGCCTTCAACGGGAAGACCGCGGTTGTTTTTACAACTGTTCAGATGTACCGCCACGATCGATTGGCCTACGTGAAGGACTTGATTAGAGGTGCTGAAACGGGGGGCTACGTTGCCGGCATTAAAATCGTGCGCGGGGCGTACATGGAGAAGGAGCGCGAGCGCGCTAAAGACTTGGGGCTTGTCGATCCGATCCAAGTGGACAAGGTTGCGTGCGACCGGGATTTTGACGAGGCCATTGCCTGCTGCTTGGCGGCAGTTGACCGGGTGCATTTTGTCTGCGCAACGCACAATGAGTCTAGCAGCAGCGTGTTGGCCGAGTCGATGGCGCGTGTCAGCTTGGAAGCTGATGACGCCCGCATCAGCTTTGCGCAATTGCTGGGAATGAGTGATCACA